>JALRDR010000325.1 GCA_023262145.1 Planctomycetaceae bacterium
GACTCTCAGCTGTGTGATTCGGAAATCTGCGTCGGAAGCTTAATCATTGCTGTCGTGATTGGCCAGAATCTGTTCTGCGGATGATTGCGGAGGAAACAGGCGATCCGAGGACGGCTGCAGACAGTGTGATCTTGTTGCAGAAATGCAGGTATGTACAGCACATACGGCTGTTTTGAGTTTCGGTGAGTCGGATGACATGGACAACGGCGGCAAATCTGACGAAAACGAAAGGGGCGGTTCAGCGCGGCTTTCCGGAAGAAATTATCGGACAAACGGCTAAACTGCGAAAAGCGTGCCCGAACTCTCGAAAACTCGGCCGGATACTGTTCAGGTGGGCAACATTGTCCGTGGTTCGCGATCCAAGTTCCCATTCCTTGACTGTTGATGAATCGACTCAGGATGTCTGAATCAGAAAATCCGCTGCCAGAAGGCACGAGTCAGCAGAGTGCTGTTCCCCGAACAGGGCTGCCGGATTCGAGTTTCGCCTCCACGCCTGTACTGCCGCAGCAGTCTGCGGGGAGTATCGGCTCAGGGATTCGCAGCTCCCTGCAAATGGAGGGACAACTGACGGCAGCAATGCAGACCATTTCCAGCCTGCAGCGAAGTCTGTTTTCAATGTCTGAAGAACATCGACAACAGGAGCGACGTCGTCAGCGGAAGAAAAGTATCTGGCTGTTTCTGCTCACTTTCCTTTCCACATTCATGGTCGGAGCCCAGTATTTTCCGCTGGAGTACGCCCTTGGGAATCTGATTCCGCGGTATGGCGGCTTCCTCAATCTGCTGCTTGGCGGCCGCTTTCAGGAGCTGGGCGAACAATCGATTTCTCAGGGGCTGTCGTATGCGATTCCGGTGATGGGGATCCTGCTGTTCCATGAGATGGGACATTATCTGCAGGCATTGCGTTATCGTGTTCCGGCATCATTGCCTTACTTCATCCCCATGCCTCTGCCACCGCTCGGGACCATGGGGGCCGTGATTTTTCAGGGGCAGGGATCAGCGACTCGGCGGCAGATGTTTGACATCGCCGTTTCCGGACCGCTTGCAGGACTTGCGGTGATTCTGCCAGTGCTCTGGTACGGCCTGAAGAACTCCGGTTATCAGCCGGTGAACCAGATTTCGGGACTGGAGTTTGGTGATCCACTGCTGCTCACATGGATGATTGAATACCTCCACGGTCCGGAACCTGCCGGACATATCTTTGCCTTGAATCAGGTGGCATTTGCCGGCTGGGTGGGTGTACTCATCACCTCGCTGAACCTGTTACCGGTCGGACAACTGGATGGTGGTCACATTCTGTACACGCTGATCGGCAGAAGGGCGCACTGGGTTGCTCTCGCTGTCGTTGTTGCTGCCGTGGGCGGAATGTTGCTCAACGAGAATTACTCGTTTCTGCTGCTGTTGATCCTGATGCTGTTGACCGGGATTCGCCATCCGCCAACTGCGGATGATACTGAGCGACTGGGAGCAATTCGGTATGTGATCGGTTGGCTTACTCTCGCTTTTCTGATCATTGGATTCACGCCCAATCCGATTTCTGTTCCGACTTCGAATCCGCCTGAGGCAGTTCAGCCTGACGATGCGCTCCCATTGCCGCCGGACGCTGTCGACGACGGTCTTATCTGAAGTAACTGCGAAGGCGGGGATCAGTGGTTGCGCGGCGAAGCAGCCATGCACAGGAGCGATCCGCGCAGCAGCGCGCGGGATTTCCCCCAGTGCCAATGGTTGAGTCAGGGTTTCAATCCCGCCAGCCGATGCACTGCCAGCCATTCTGTTTCTGTCACAGGCTGGATGGACAGTCGGCTGCCACGTTGCAGCAGCATCATCTGAGCGCAGTCGGGATCGTCTGCAAGCTGATCTCTTGTGACCGGATTGGAAAAGACCTGCCGCAGGCGAATATCGACCATGTACCACGCCGGGTTTGCCGGATCGGACTTCGGATCGAAGTACTTGTGATCCTGCTGAAAGGCAAAATGATCAGGGTAACCGGATTTTGCCACGCTGGCTGAACCAGCGATTATCATGGGTTTGGCATTACTGTGATAAAACAGAACGCCATCACCGCGTTTGATCTGATCGCGCAGAAAATTGCGAGCCTGATAGTTGCGGACACCTTCCCAGGATGTTGTCTTTCCGGGCGAGTCGCGCAGGTCTTCAATGGAGAAGACATCTGGTTCAGATTTGAACAGCCAGTACTGCGGCATAACCTGATCTCGGGAGAGAAAAGAAACTGGACCCGCCGAAGCAGCGAATGCGGCGGCGGGGACAATCATCAGAAGAATCCGGACTCAGCCGCGCGGTCTGACAATGACAGTGGCCGTCTCGATGGTGGCATTCTGAATCGGCTTGTCGCCGGCACTTGTCGGCAGATTGCCGATCGTGCGAACGACATTCATGCTGTTCTGGTCAGCGGTGCGTCCGAAGGCTGTGTACTGTCGATCCAGATAGCTGTGCGTGCCAAGGCAGATGAAGAACTGCGAGCCAGCAGAATTGGGATCGTTGGTGCGTGCCATGGAAAGAACACCGTCGACATGCGGAGTCTCATTGAATTCCGCCGGAATCGTGTAGCCCGGGCCGCCCATCCCGGAACCCTGCGGGCAGCCGCCCTGGATCATGAAACCGTTGATCACACGGTGAAAAATCACACCGTTGTAGTAGCCAATTCTGGCAAGTCCGATCATATTCCTGCAGTGCCCTGGAGCCACGCCGGGAAGCAGATCCAGAACAATGCTGCCGTGATTGGTCTTGAGTTCAATCTGATAGTCATTGGTGTCAAAATCGATATCACGGACGGCTTCGGCAACTTCGGGTTGTCGGGATTGGGCCATGGTGCTGGTTCCTGTGTTTCAGAACTGTTCCGGCGACAATTCATGGTCAAGTGGAGCGAATGCTGGCGGCGATACCGGCCTGTCTGCAGCAGAATGCACGCCTGCCTGAGCAAGCTGACTTCCAAAGCGCAGGGCGCCTGCGTCAGAGTGTGGGGAAATGCGTTTGGAACGCAAGTCTATGCATGGATTGACTACGGAATAGGAACGGCATTCCGGGATTGCATTGCCCGAATTCACACTGAATTCACAGCTTGCATCTCGACGAGTTGCTGCAGGTACCCTAGATTCTGGTGAGCTAACGGGGAACAGTCTGCGGGCCAGGAGGGATCCTTCCGGGGCTGCTCCGCCAACCCGGCAACTTCAGCGGCAGCAAAACTGCCAGCCTGCAGGGACGGCAGCGATTAACTGCTCATGTGACGCTGCATCGACGCGGCCGTTTGCGGGATCAGGATTCTGCAGACGCGAATTCGGGATGGATCACAGCAGGATTGCAGTCAGACAGCAGGCTGCGGGCATTCGCAACAGGGAGGTTCTTGTGCATCACAATCGGGGGCTCATTCTGGCGTGCGGCGGCCTGGCCACAGCAGCGATCGCTGCGGCGTGCTGGATCAGTGAGCCCGGCCAGCCGCACCGTGAACGCGATCTCGCCGAGATGCGGAGAGATTTTGCCGACCTTCCGGACGTTGCGGTTCCTGCCACTAACAGTACTGAATCTGCAGCGGTCAGCGCAGGTTCCGCTGCTGGTCGTTCTGCGGAACTGACCGGCGGCTCAGCACCACCGAACGAAGAGCAACCGGTATTGCAGCTGATTTCGTCCACTTCAGAGACCTCTGCCTCACCACTCGAACAGCTCTTCCCGTCACATGCCGCAGAATCTGCAGAGGCACAGCTTACTGTCGCACAGGTTGCGGAGTTGATCGATGTTGAGTTTCCGCAGGCAGAGCGGGAATTGAAAGCAGTCTGGTCGGAGTCACTGGCGGGGTTAACGGCGGTGGACGTGTCAGAGATTCTGGGCCACAAAAAACGCAGTGGAGCCGGACTGGCTCTGAGATCCATGGCGACAAGCACATTTCTGCAGCCGGATTTTGAGATCTTTCCGGAGGCTACGTCGTCGCCGGCGGCTGGAACGCTGCAACCGGATCTCCGTGTTCTGCTCATCAGCAACCTGAGAAATGCCTGGACACCGGGGTTTCGTGCGAACATTCCTCTGACGGATCCGTTGAGCGCAGATTCCCTTCAGTCTGCATTTGTGCATGGAGTAATTCGGGACTTCTCTGCTGGCAGGACGATTTCCAGCCCGCACCCGTTACATGTGGCAATCCGGGACTCTGGCGAGGGCATGTTTCTGATGGCGGACGGTCGACTTACACGCCGCGGCAATTTTTGTGTGCTGCAAGATCAGACTCTGGGGCTGCAGCTGGCCGACGGATCGCTCGCGGTCGCGGGATCACCTCAGATCATCGTTCCGCAGCAGCAGGTGTCCATTGATCTGCACGGTCAGATTCTGGTGCGGGATTCTGCAGGACAAACAGTGGCGGGGCGGATCTCTGTGATGATCCCCCAAGACACTTCCGGATTGCAAAGTGAGGATGGTGTTCTGTTTGAAGTTCAGGACAGTTCAGCATTGACGAGCGTTGCCGCAGACAAGCTCCTGCTTTCTCCTCGGACCCTTGAAATGTCCAATGTTGATGTAGCTGAATGCGAGCAGCGTCTGCGCTGGCAGGCTGGTGATGGAACTGTTTCCAGTGGTTCAGGCGGGGAGTAGCTGCTGCAGAACATGCGGGAAGCAAACCGCATCAGAAACTCATTCGCCAGGACAGAATCACCACACAGCTGTTGGCAGACATCCATGTGTGGATGTAGACTTAGGAGAATACGGGGGGACAGCGAAAGGGAGGTCGGCTGATGGGGTTCCGGTTGATGGGGCGAACAGCAATGCGGGATCGTCTGGCACTGCGGTACAGGGACATGTGGCTGGCGTGCATCGTTCTGCTCATACCCGCAGTATCACGAGGCGATGAGCTGGATTTTCCGCCACTGCAGCGGCAACCAGCCGCAGATCGTTCCCCTGCCGAAACACGACGTGGGGCGGAGCCAGCCGATCGAATGCGACTGTCTCCGCGGGCCCCCCGCAACTCCGGTGCTCTGCTTGACTTTCCTCCTCTGGATCGGTCGCAGGATGGTGCCGGTGCGACTGGGACACGCCAGCCCCTCCCGCTCCTGCCTCCCGCTGAATCCGGCGCGGCGTTGCCCGACGAATCAGGGCTGCAGATCCCGGGGATTGAGGACTGGCCGAATATAGCCGACGGTGAGGAATTCGACTGGACCACACAGACGGTAACACCAGCAGATCTGGCGGTTGGTGCAATCTGGCCGTTTCTGCATGGTCAGCCCGGACTGGTGGAGCATGAACAGATCGCATACGGCGATCTCGTCCGCATGGCACTGGCCAGACGTTCGCTGATTCCGGCGGGACTCTCTGAGTCGGCGAATGCTGACAGCATCTGGCAATCGACATTCTACCGTTACGCGCAGGTCCGTCGTCAGGCGTGGCAGGAAGGTAACCTGAAGCTTGGTCGCACAGTGCCACTGCTGGCGGATCCATTTGCTGAAACGAATGAGATCACCATGGTGCCATCAGCAGCAGCCGGCGAAAGAACTCGCTCGGGCTACTCCCTGCAGGAAGACATGCGTGTGCACCCGGAAGATTTCGTGGGCCGTCCGGTCTTTCTCTACGGACTCTATTCCCCCTCCGGCAGTGTAACTCTGCCAGTTTCATCACCGCTCGAGGGAGAACCGGCAGAGTATGTGGTGCAGCGAGGCAGCCTGACAGCGCTCAGTGGTGGTGCGGCGATCGCGCTGGTGGACGCCATCAGTTTTTCCGAACCGGAACTGGCACGACCATCAACTTCGTGGCCGCTAGATGAACGAGTTCAGATTCCAGTCCTCGTCAAGGGCTGGTTCGTCAAACAGTGGGGAGGAACTCCGCTGATTTTTGCCGAGACGCTGCAGACCATTTCGGCGCGGCCGTATCGCCAGCAGATTGCTCGACAGGTCAGTGATCGCAGTCGTGTAAAAGGTGACGAAAGCTGGTTGTATTATGAAACCCTGCGGCAGTTGCAGGTGACGAAGGTGGACGCTCAGCGTGAAATTGCGACGCAGGAGCTGGAACACCGATTGCAGATGCTGCGCAGAGAAGTTGCAGACCGCGCAAGCCAAAGCAGCGAGGAGCTTTCAGAGCAACTGAAACGAGTTCGCTCAGTCGGCGACGACGACAAGGCGGAAGAACTGCAGCAGCAGCTACTGCAGCTGAAGCGTCAAGTGGCATTGCGGGAATCGCGTTATCGCAGCTGGATTCAGAAGCCACAGGAGTTCCCCCTGTTTGCAGATGTTTTCCGCAATGCGGACTACTGGCAGGGAAGGCTGCTTAACTTCAGTGGATATGTGCGGAGAGTGCTGCGGCATGAGGGCGATGAAGCATTCTTCGCCGGGCAGCCCCTTTACGAGATGTGGCTTTACACGGAGGACGGCCAGCACATACCAACGGTCGTCGTCACTCCGGAGCTGCCGCGTGATTTTCCGGCAGGCGCAGAGATTGTGAATTCCGTGCAGGTCACCGGGTGCCTGTTCAAGATGTATGTCTATCGCTCGCAGCAGGATGCTCGGATGGCCCCGCTGCTCCTTGCCGGTCAAATTCGGTGGTCCCCGGATCCAGCACATGTGAACGAGCTGGTCAGTGCGGGTCATATTCCCGCAGATGCGACAATTGCCCGGAAGGCTCGCGAAGCAGAGTCGGGGCGAGTCAGTGATACACTGGTGATGTTATTCTCAGGTCTGGTCCTGCTGGGGGCGGTCACCGTCTGGGGACGCGTGCAGCGAGATCGACGGGAACGAAAGCGTCTGTTGCGGCTGGTGGACGAACTGCCGGACTTTGCTCACACGCCCGATTCCATCGCCTGATCTGTGATCCTCAGCGGAACTCGCCAGCAGATGTCTGATCAATCTGAGCCCGAATCATTCTTGCCGTTCCCGGCCGTTATCGATCGTCCACTGCGGATGGGTGTGCTGATCAGCGGTGGCGGCACGACGCTCCTGAACTTTCTGGAACAGATTGATTCCGGGCAGTTGAACGCCCAGGTGCCGCTGGTGATTGCCAGCCAGAAGAACTGCCGCGGCGTCGAACGTGCCCGGTCAGCCGGCCTGAACGTACAGGTGCTGCGCTCACGCGACTTCCCTGGAATTCCGGAATTCAGCGACGAGGTCTTCACCGCACTCCGAGCAGCGGATGTGGATCTGGTTGTACTGGCTGGATTTCTGAGTCTGCTGCAGATTCCGCAGGATTTTCGCTGGAGAGTGCTCAATATCCACCCGTCACTGATACCGGCATTCTGTGGGCATGGTTTCTTTGGGCATCACGTGCATGAGGCGGCGATCCGGCGGGGAGTGAAATTCAGCGGCTGCACGGTGCATTTTGCCGACAACGAATACGACCATGGCCCGATTCTGATGCAGGCCGTGGTCTCTGTTCCCGACACATGTACTGCAGACGAGCTGGCCGCCCTGGTATTTGAAGAAGAAAAGCGTGTGTATCCGGAAGCGATTCGTCGCCTTGCATCCGGACGGATTCAGATCTGCGGAACACGTGCCGTGCTGCTTGCTGAGGAGGCGGGCTGATGGTCGATTCGGCAGCTGCCGGACGCATCGTGGTATTGCTGCACGACCATCCCTTTCGACACTGGGACCTGTTGCTCGAACAATCCGAGACAGCAGCGACCTGGAGACTGTTCCGACCACCCCTCACCGGCGAACCGCTGGCTGCCCAGCGGATTGCCGACCATCGGCTGCACTATCTGTCGTGGGAGGGTCCTGTGAGCGGAAATCGCGGCACCGTAAGACGCACACACAGCGGGACGTATCAGCAGCTCACCTGTGCTGGAGTACCGGAATGGGTTGCCTGTGCGATGCATCCTGTTTGCCCGCCGCAGCACAGTATCGCGCTCAGACGGCTTCAGATCAGTGGTCTCCCGGGAATAGTGGAAGCCTGTCTGATAACCACCCTGGACCAGCGGGAGTTCTGGTACACGCCCACCTGGAATCTGGATGAGGCCCTGCGGTCCATCGTCGCGTGGTACGTGGCGCTCAGGG
>JALRDR010000414.1 GCA_023262145.1 Planctomycetaceae bacterium
GCTGCTGCTGCAACCGGATCAGCCGGATCCGCTGACCGCTGGACCGTGGCGTCCTTTCCAGCCAGCATTCCCACCGTAATCGTAGTTGATCCCTCCAGCAATTCATTCACAGCTCCCGCAAGAACAATCTCACCGGAACCAGTGTCCTGCAACAGCTCTTCGGCAGACACAATCGTGAAGTCAACAGACTTGCTCCAGTACAGTCCAGCGGCTCCGGTGTCAGCTCGGAATGCCCGAATCCACACTCGGAAGGTCCCCTGACCAAGTGCAAAGTCCGGCTGGTAAGTCGTCGACGCCAGTCCCGCTTCACGAATAATCGCACGCGAAAGATCCAGAGTATTCGCGATGAAGATCTCATAACTGGAAGCCCCATCAACCGCACCCCACTGGATCAGTGGCTGCTGATTGGTCCCGATCGGAACCTGCTGAATCACAGGTCGACCACCAACAAAGAACTCCAGTCGTGCTGAGTAATCGCCGAGCGTGTCGGACGACTTTGCTCTGACAAATGCCTGATAAATCCCGTCCGGCAAGGCCTGACCATCCGGCACTGTAAACGAAGTTCCCGCCTGAGTGATTGTGATGTAATCAGGAATTCGTGTCGCTCCCACCAGACGATCCAGTCGGAAGTCATACAGGGACGCTCCACCAGCACGCCCATTCGGCAGAGTTGCCGACATTGCTGTCCAAGTAAAGGTTGGAGTACTGTCAAACGTTGCTGACGATGGCCCGGCAAGGACAGGACTTGTGACAATCTGGAAGTCCTGCGGTCGACTCCACGCACTTCGATCCCCGAAGGCACTGGTGGCCTGAACCCAGTAACGATAGCGACCAATCGGAAGATCCTCAGGCACTGTAAAGCTCAGAGCATCCAGCCCGGAGACGTCATACAACGCAGGACCGACGACTGACAGGCTGGAGAGGTACACACGATAGGTTTCACCGCCCTGAACGCCCTCCCAGGACAGCCCCGGAGTCGCGTCAGAAATTCGACCAGCTGGTCCGACTGTTTCCGGACGAGTCGTCACGCGGAAGACCTTCTGCAGACTCCAGTCAGAGACCGTCGCCGTGTCGACTTCAGAATATGTACGAACCCAGATCTGATAGGTCCCGATTCCCAGGGTCTGTGGCACCTGCCACTCTGTTCCGGTAACACCCAGCGCCTTTACAATGTTTTCGGAGCGGGTTCCCCTGAGCTGATTCAGCCAGATGTCATTGACAGGGGTTAGTGCGGCACCAGTGGGCACAGTCCACTCTGCCACAGGCTGAGACTCGAAAGTCGTTGCCAGCGGTGAGGTCATTGTGGGCCGCTGAGACTCAGTAAACGTGACAAACCCGCTACCTACTGCGTAGTCCGCTGCCGTCGAACCAGGCGCAGGAGCATTGACTGCCGTGACCGTATATCTGTAGCGACCCAGTGGCAACTCACTCGTGTAGTGGAAGAACGTGGAAGTCAGGTTCTGCTCATCGACCACCTGCACCCCGCTGCCAAAGTTCTGATACACCGCAAGCTTGTAGTAATCCGCTCCCGGAACAGCATTCCAGACAAATGTCGGCGTGGAATCTGACAACCGCTCATTCACAGGAGATACCAGCTCAATCTGCGGACCGTACCCGAAGACCCCAACATCACTCCAGAAGCCATCTTCTCCGGCACTGTTGAAGGCTCGGACTCGGACGGAATACTGCCCCAGTGTCAGATCAGCTGAAGGTGACCATGTTGTTCCCTGAATCCCGCTGCCACGCTGAACAACAACATTTTCCATCAGATCGAACAGTTCAATTTCATACTGTGCTGCACCGCTGACCGCAGTCCAGCTGATCTGAGGACGCGGTACAGTTACCAATGTCGGCACAGTCACCACCGGAGCAGTGCGGACCGTAAATGCCTGCGCCGCACTCGGAGTTCCCAGCAGATCGGCATGATCGCGAGCCTGGATGATCGCTTCGTATCTTCCCAGCGGAAGGTTGAACCCTACGGAGTACTGAGAAGGAACAGGCTGTCCTGCAGTAGCAAACTCTGTCTGGATTATGGTTATCTGTTCTGTCAGCGAATTGATCGTGACAATGTAGGACTTCGTTTCCAGAACATGGTTCCACTTGATCACCGGTCGAGCCGCATTGATATCGCCCGTCGGATCCGCAACCACAACCCGCACTACTTCAAAGTCATGTGTGGACACCTGACCCGCCGCCCGTGCTTTGTTATACGGCGTCACCTGCACCCGATACAGACCATCATTAAGCGCGGTCGCCACGTTGTGCGACTCCGCCTGAAGATCGGTGACAATATACACAGGATTGTCCAGATCGCTCAGGCTGTAGACAGCCAGATCGTAATAGTAATTCTGCGCCAGACGCGACCACGCGATATAGGGCGTCGAATCACTCGTCTGCGGCGGCGCACCGTTACCTGGTGAGATGTCGATCGGATTTGTAATGATCGGTGGCTGAGCATCCGTCACCGCAAATACTTCCTGAACGTAGTCTTCAACCTCGCCATCACCAGCGCGGCCGGTCGCATCCAGACCACCGACTGAACTGACGCGGACACGCAGGTTTGTATTACCCGTCGCGGTTCCGGCGGGCACAGTAAAGAACAGTCGATAGGTACCGGTAGTGACCGGCCTCCCGGAAGCATCAGTGATCCGCTCAGCCGTGTTGTCATAAACGCCACTTCTGTCGAAGTCCATCCAGGCATCGATGAAGCCGTCTCCCACGACAGACACCTCAATGTATGCCGGAAGATCGTCAGTCGCTGACGCTTCGAGCCGGATCGGGAAGGAAACGCCGTCTTCATCATCGCCGGTGCCTGTAGTGTCATCGCCGTCTGCGTTAACTCCGACCACCGCGTTGCGTTCGTCATCCACAAACGCCCCAAGATAAAGCATCACCCCTTCCTTGATGGTGTGCGCCGCACCGCCATCAGCCCGAAGTGTCCCGAAGCTGCTTGCTGAGTCACCATAGTCAACGATCAGAGTCTCAAGCGTTGTGGAACTCGTATCCGTATCGTTGCCCGTATCACCGCTGTCATCTGAGACCAGCAGTTTGATGTCGAAGACTTCGGGAGAATAGATTCCCAGCGATGCGAGATCTGTCCAGGAAACCGTAAACGAAGCGTCCGCCCCGCCATTACTGAACGTCTCATAAGTTCCGTCGTTGTTCAGATCCCACTTGTAACTGAGCGTCTGACCAAAGAACTGATCAACGTCGAACGAACCGGAAGCATCCAGTTGCAGTTCATAGCCATCATCAATGACATACGGGCCGCCGTCGACAGCAACGGGAGCGTCATTGATCTGATTGACCGTGATGTCCACAGGCTGAGCAGCCGTGTTGAGATTCAGGCCGCCGACAGGACCGTTGTCCGTCAGTACCATGTCGAGCGAAGCAGATCCGGCCGTGTCCTGCGTGGACCGATAGATCAGATCACCGTTCAGATTCGTAAGCGGAGTTCCACTGACAAACTGTAGGTTGCTGATCGGTGCCAGCAATAAGGGTGTCACGTTATTGACACTCCATGTGACGCTCTGGCCGACTTCGTCGATCGCTGTTGCCGGCCCCGGAGCAAATCCAGCGAAGAGATCAAACTGGACCGCTCCCTGATCTTCATCGCTGGACACTTCAATACGACCGGTATTCACTGTGATGGAAGAGTTAATCGTGTATACCGGCGCGTCGTTGACTGCGGCAATCACGATGTCAAACGTCGCCACAGTGGAACTTGCCCCCAGAGCATCTGTCGCAACCGCGTCGATACGCACTGTACCGTTCACATCAGCAGCTGTCGTAAACTGCAGGTGCCAGGAAGTCGGGGTACCTGAGTTCTGCACAGCCACCAATGGAGAACTGAAGAACACATTGAGCGGCGTGCCAGTCCATGCACCACTGATGACCGCACCAGTGAAACTGAAACTGATTGACTCAGTCTCATTCGACGGGCCCGGAACCGCGTTGGTGAAGAAGTTGTCCACCTGAACTGCACCCGCGTCCTCGTTGACATTCACCAGAGCCACGGGAATATCGAATGCTGGTGGATCGTTCACTGCTGTCACATTGATATTGACAGTGTCCGTATCCTGCTCAGCAGGTGGTGCTGCTCCCGGAGGCCCGGTGAATCCACCAAGGTCGTCAGTCGTGATCGTCAGAGCTGCCGGCCCGAAGTAATCCGGCGTCGGATCAAATCGCAGCCCCGCCAGGGCGCGGTTCAGCGCTTCAACGCGGCCCTGGAACGTCATTGTTGTGTCAGCATCTCCATCACCCACGGAAAAGGTCAGCCCATTTGTTGCCGGATCAAGGTCCGAAACAGTGAGCGTACCGTTGGTCACGGTCAACGTGACCTCCATGATGTTGGTGCCCAGCCACACATCCGCATCAGAAACACTGATCGGATTTCCATTTGCTGCAGAGAACACCAGAGCTGTATCTTCCGGCGTCGTCTGGTCACCCGGAACGCTGTTCACCGGAGGATCGTTGATACCGTCCGTCAGCAACAACTCAAACTGAGTAGTCCCGTCAGCGCGGTTGGCCGCGATATAGTTGCCGGCCAGATCGCGAACACCTTCGATCCCGTCCACCGACGCATCGTCGTTGTTGACCTGAATACGATAGTTACGTTCAAACGGGAATGCGGTCGTGGATCGGAAAATCACTTCGTTGGTGACCGAGTTGTAGACAAACACATAGTCCACACCCTCGGTCAGCAGACCCTCGGTGATGATCGTCCCGTCGGACAGATCCGGAAGATCTGTCGCCTGCTTGACTCCGTCGTCCATGAACAGCAGGAACTGGGATCCATCCAAAGCAATCGCGGCATCGTCGATTCCGATTCCGCGGTCCGTCAGCGTCACAATAATCTCTCGCAGCAGTTCTGGCTCATTCAGCCACGCTTCGTTGAGGGCCGTCTCCAGATCGTCGCCGCCCTGATCCAGTGGTGTGCTGAGAAATGCTGCCGGATCAAAGAAGTCCACTCGATCGATGGCCCCACGATCCTTGAAGACATTTGCCCCCTGCACAGCGGGTGTTGCCACATCAGGGTCATCACCACGCAGCTGACCATAGGCGTCCTTCAGCGGAGCCTGGACAGGTGAGAGTCCGATTCCCAGTGGCTGCCGGACTGTAATCATCGCCGCCCGGTCAGCGAGGGCATCTACCGAACTGTCGATCGATTTGGCATTTGGCGCCGGATAGTAATTACGCAGCGATTCATCCACAAAGAGCGGATCTGAAGCAGTGAGCTGAATTGGGTAGGTTCCCAGCCCGATTGCTCCAGTGGCCGCATTGGTCCCGTTTCCTCGATACAGAGTTGCCCCGAGGACTGTTCCGAGTGCCTGAGAAGTGGCATCGATACTGACCCCTGTGACAAAATCGGCAACGATATTATTCAGCAGCGTCGGGCTGGAACTCTGCTCGACCCGAATCCCGGTTCCACGCGGATTCCCGGGCCTGCCGACGACCGTATTGTTGATAATCCTGCCGTAGGCAACCGGTGCAGGGGACAGACCATTTGGCTGAGTATCCCCACTGAACAGAATCCCCCCTGTACCGCCATTCGCAACGACATTGTTGGAAATCACCACACCGGGAACCAGTCCATTGATATTTGGCTCACGGAGGTTTCTGACCGGCCCGGCATGCGGCAGACTGCCCGGACCGGAACGGACTCCGGCGTCCGAAATAATGCCCCATTGCGCGGAATCTGAGATGAAGTTCGACTGAATCAGCAGTTGCCCCTGATCTCGTCTGCGGTTTTGATCACCGCTGCCTTCGTGGAATGCCACATTCATCGTGTCAGCAACAGGTCTCAATACCCCAACTTCGCTGGTTTCAGTGGACGCAACAAACTGTGCTGTCACTTCCCGACCTGAATCCCATTGCACGCTGACGAGTGTACCGAGCGACCACATGGGCTCGTTCTTGACATCTACGTCGATACCAAAAGCAAGCAGGTTGCCAACCTCAAAGCCGGGACCGTCCTGGGTGTCCACAACTGTCGGATCAAACTGAATCAGCAGCTCATTGCGGTTCGCACTGAATGTAAAGATTGGTACAAACGGATTGGAGTTATCCAGAGTTGTAAAGGTTGGCGTATCGAAGTCGGATGACGGATTGACAGTGGGACCACTTCCAGTGCCACCGATCCGCGGAGAAGGATCAAACCGGTATCCCCCCGGCAACTGAATTGCGATCGACGTGATCTGTTCAGGCAACCCTGTCAGCGGGTTGATGTAGGTACTGGTGTTGGTGAAGTTGAAGAACCTGCTTGTCCGGGTCGTTGAAACCGCACCAATGCTTCCGGAAATCCCATCCGGCATGGAAGATGTTCCCGGAGCCTGTTCAACACCGCTCAGGCTCACAATTGCGTTGCCATACAGATTGATGACGGAACTGGAACTGCTGGCTGCCGACGATTCTGTACCATCGGCCAGACTTGCACGAATGTTCAGAATGCCCTGGACTTCGGTCGAGTTGATCGCGTCCAGTACCCGGGCTGCAATCACACTGGATGATTCCCCGATGGAATAACTTTCTGTCTCAAAACGCGGATCGAGCACTGCATCAACGGACGAGTCGAACAGGATCGCGTAATGGCCCATCCCGACCCCATTTGACAACGCAGCGTCTTCGTACTCGAACGTCACGCTGTGCACGCCATCAGAGATGGTGAATACCTGACCGTCGAGCAGAGCCGACGCATCAGGCACTCGAATGGAAACCGAATCCACGAAACGATCGTTCGTGTTGATCGTGGCAAACTGAGGATTAGGCGCCAGTCCGACCAGAGTCGTGCTGGCGTAGTCCTCAGCACGACGGATTTCCACATCGTATGCACCCTCCCGGATATCCTGGTACGGATTCGTGTTGCTCGCGGCAGCATTCAGGATTTCAGGGTTATCGATGAACTGCGGAGCATTGCCGCTCGCATTCAGCACCATCTCTCCACGCTCGGCGGCACCCACAATGATGTCGTCGATGTAAATCCCCTCAAAGGCATTGTTCATGCCTCGCTGAGCAGTATTCAATGTGTCGTAGTAACCGCCGAATCCATCACCCTGCAGAGCAGTGGTGTGGGCAAGCGGTCCGGCATTCGTCACATAGTGTCCGATCACTCTGACCAGGTCGCCGCTGTTCTTGATGATGTGCCGCGGCACAACCAGTTCCGCAGCGGGAGTAGCCCCGCCATTAACGGCGTGGTTGGAGACGGATACGTGCAGCGTATACCTTGCGGTCGGGAAGGCCCCACTGGCGTACGGAGACGTCCCGGTCTGGATGTAGTATTCACCCGGAGCAAGCATTTGCTCAATCATCGCTTCGGACTGGTTGCTGCCAATATCAAGTGCACTGCTGGAATCCAGTTCTACAATCAGGTTGCCCGCCGAATCCAGCAGACGCAGGATCGGTACATAGTTGGGGTCCGTAATGCCATCCAGGTCGATGCGAACCGACTGCTGTGCTCCTGCAAGATTCGGTACCTCAAAGCGATAGAAGTCCGTTCCAGTGAAAATGTCAGATGTTGCCAGAACGGAGATATGCGGCCTTGGCGATGCGTTTCCTTCTTCGATCGTGTTGTTGGCAACATTGGTCCAGGATACCGCTTCAAGATCGGTCGCGAACAACGGATCTGCGGCGTTGTTAAGCTCTGTCTCATACATCACACCAGCCGGTAACTGGTGATCCGCCATGGCAGATGCAATCAGATCGGCCACCTCATAACGGCTCATTCCGCTGTGCACCACCACGGCGTTCGTACCCACAGTGACTCCAGGAGCCCCTTCGAGCGTTGTCCCGGCTCCACTCAGAGTCACAACAATACCGTCGGTGCGAATTTCCACACCAGCGGGAGCCACGGGCACTTCGCGCACCAGATTAATGCGATTTCCGTTGCGGAAAATCCGCAGTTCTTCCCACGGTGAGCCACCGGGCTGAAGTCTCTGGATCCGCTGCAGCGTCGTCTCAATCTCGCGAGCAATTCGCTCTGCATTCATGCTGGAATTCAGCTGAGCGACATTGACCCCACTGGTGCCGTTCGTGTCAATCTCAAGGATCTGCACCGAGCCGCCCACGTTGACAGTGATTGTTTCGCCGTCTGCAAATGATCCATAGGATCCCGCGACCAGCGTATAACCACTGTCGAATTCGAACTGATTGACCCCTTCCAGAATATAACTCTGACCATCACGCAGAACCGAACCATCGCGAGCAAAGAGCTCTTCGCCCACCGTTGAGATGTCGCCGACATTGACTGAACCGCTGGAATCAAACTCAAACCGCAATCTCAGTTCTGATTCCCCGGCAAAGCTGCTGAGATCAATGCGTGCCTGTCGCCAGACCGGAGCAGCTGCCTCATCAAACAGCTCAACAACGTCCGGATAAAGCTGCCCGGAAGGAAAAGTCGTCAAGCCGTTCGGGCTGAAGTCATATTCATCGTCGCCCAGTAACTGACCACGGAATGAGTTGTTGGTGGCCACAAGCGACCAGCTGGAACCATCACCCACGTAAACACGAAACGCATCAGAATGAGAGCGAACGCCGGGAATATAGTCGTTGCTGTCCGTCTCAAGAAAATAATTGAAGTACAGAGTCGGTTTGTCCGCCGACGCATATCCCTCCAGACTGAACGCGTTGCTGAGATATGTTCCGTGAGCACCGCCGGGGAAGTTGTAGTCGTTGACAGTACCAAGATTGCCCAGATCGTTCTTGTTACCCGCTGGCTGCCCGCCACGCTGATTACCGAAATACAAACTGGCTCCGCCGGGACTCAGAGTGCGCGTGCCGTCCACCGTTTCAGGAAGTCCGTGCCCGGGATCGGATCCTCGATTGCCGGTCGTCGCCCACAGGTTGTATTCAAGCGTACCGAATGTGATCGCCTGAGCCGAGATCCCGGTGGGGATTATCGACTGACCATCGACAAAGACGGGAAGCCCATCACCAAATGCAGCAGTCGGCTCGATCAGGTTGGGACCAGTCGCCAGTGCATAAACATTTCCCAGATTGTCTGAAGCAAACAGGGTGGTTGAATAAAGTCCGCCCTCAACCTCATCCGGCCCCATCGTCAGGCCCGTCAGTCCCGCAGGCCCTCCCGCCGGACTGTTGATGGTCACCGAGCGTACTATGCTCATGGTGAGCATGCTGAATTCGAATAACAATCCATTGTTGGTGACACCAAACATACTAAATGGGGTGGGCATCGTGATGCCGGTGACGGTTCCCGCAACATTAATCACCCCCTGCTCCACAACGTCCGTTCCCGATGGGAGATTAACCCGAGCATTGCCAGTGCGTAACGGGCCATTGCTGATTGCTGCGCCGGTCCGTGTGTTAAATCGGTAGATAAGATTGGTGCTAAATCCTCGGTTATCGCCGCGACTGCCAACAAGCACCCCGCCATTTGTTCCGGGAGCCGTCGGTGGCGTATAGGCGAAGGCGGTTACTCTCATCCCGGCGTTTGAATTCGCGACAGCGCCGGCTGCAGCATCAAAATGAAAGGTTGTGATGCCGTCATCACCAAGATTCGTTGTGCTGGCATTCCCCGTATTGATCAGCAAATAGTTACCGGTGTTCCCGTCATTTCCACCGGCCGGGGTGGACCAGGTAAATAACTCCCCGTCGGCACGCATCATGATTTCCTGATGCAGCACTCCGGTGTTGCCAACAAGGTTCGTGGCTGTGCCGGTAAATGAGTTTGCGATGTACACAAACTGTCCGTCACTGACAAACAACGGAACGTCGCCAAGGTGGTATTGAACGGTATTCTGCCCCTGCTCATCATCGCTGAACTGATACAGCGGAGCCGTGGAGTTGGATGCCCCCCCAAAGTGCTCGTCAATCACTCTGGTCACCGCTGTGATCGGTTCCAGACGTACGGAGGTATTCGCGGGATTGGACACCATTGTCTGGTTGAGATCCCGTGGGATTCGACCATGCGGAGCGACCACGAGATAATAGTCGCCTTCGGGCAGTTCGAATGGTCCAATGAATGGATCCAGTTCCCCGACGCTGCCACGGGAAAGATCGTCCATGTCTGCCCCTTCCAGAGCACCGGAGCGATCATCCGAAATATTGGAATCACGGCTGGTCAGGATCAGTTGATTATTGCTGGCATCGTAGATGTGTGCCTGCAGATTGGCCCGCGACATGCCATCCGCATAATCCACGTCAAATGTGACAGATGCCCAGCGATTCGGATTGGTGTGCTGCGGAATGTTCTGGATGTCGTCGAACGCAACACTGAACCGATAAAAATCCACGTCCGTTGGCGAAGAAATACGCCCGGCCACCGCGATCGCGGCTCTGTCTGTATTCAGAATATTGCCCAGCCCCTGAGGACCACTCCCCGGAGTGTCATTGCTGATGGTACCCTCTGAGTACTCTCCGGACAGCGGTGAGTGCACCGGCTGGCCATAGATTTCAATACCGTTTGTGGCATAGCGGATGTCCGAATACCACACAATTGTCCCCGGGACCTCGTTCGTTTCCTGCAGGCGGATCTGCAACTGATAGGAACCCGCAGTCAGACCACTGAACACTTTTGTCGGATCAAGAAGATCTGCCGCGTTGGCTGCAGGATCAAGGGAGTCAATATTACTGGAACGCACGCGGACCTGATAGGTGCCGATCGTCCCGGCGTTACCCGGCAGAATCACTCGAAAGCCAGCATCGCGTGGATTCGTCGTGTACATGTCGTCACTGTTGAACTGTGACTTATCCAGGCCGTTTGCTTCCACCAGCGGGGTCGCGCGGTAGACCGACGAAACTCCTGTCGACTCGCTCAGACTGCTGTCTGACAATGCGATGATACTTCCAGTGGAGGAAATCAGCTCAACCACCGAATCCAGTGCATGCGTGGTACGGTCAAGGTCAATCCAGACCTCGGTACCGGCAACAGCCTTGAAGCTGTAGACGTCCACATCATTGGGACTGTCAATGACGCCGTGGACTTCATAGCCCAGCCGCAACGTATCATCACTGGTATTCCGGACTGTTGTCGTACCGTCCGCGTTACGCAGAATGTCATCCTGCCGCCCGATCTCACCAAGAAACTCAGCAAGGCGAGGCGTTGCATTGCTGCCCTGATCTGTGGCATCAACGGCTTCGTTCTCATGGTAAACTGCGACGTTGCGATCATGTGCATACTGCGAAATCAGAATGGACCGCCAGTCACGAGGAGCACCTGCACTCGCACCGTTGTTGTTCGTGTCGCTCAGTGGCAACCCATCAAGGCCGAAGCCGGCGCCGACTGAGTCGTCATTCAGAGAAGTCAGAATCACAGGAAAATAAGGCTGACCGACAATCTGCAGCACACCACCGATTCGATCATCAATGTCCAGCGGCTTGCCGCCGGCTGTGAACCCGGCACTGCCTCCGGCAAGCTTCACAACCAGGCTGGAATCAGGCGCGCTGGTCAGACGCAGTCCGCCATAGGTATGGAAGTTGGGGATGACAATCTCATCACGCAGCACATGCACGATATCTGTATCGTCCCAGATCGTCTCCGTCGTCAGCACCTCACCTCGAACCACAATCCCGTTGATCGCGTTGCGTCCCAGCAGATTGCGAACAACAAGCGGCCCACGATTCGCCTCAAAGCCGGCGTTGACATCGATGAGCCCGGTGACGCGACCATAGTCACCCTGCTCAACAGCAACAAACGAATTGGCATTGATCGACAGCACCGGACCGTCATTGTCACGGAATACGTTGTCGATCAGCACGGGCTGAGCGCCACGAGCAAAGATTGTTGCGGACGAATTCGCGGTGTAACCGAATCGGTCTGAAGGAGCAGTCCCTCCCGAACCATCACGGTTCTGTTCAAATACACTGCTGGTGACACGCAACGATGCCTGGTGTGCTTCAATCACGTTGAAGCCGGCAAAGTCTCCACCGGTCGGAATCACACTTCCGCCGAACGTTACCAGGGCGTGATCAATGCTGGCTGCCGACCCCGGCGAGAGGTAAATTCCCCCCCAAAGCCCGGCACCGCTTACACGATCAGGGGCCGCCTCATTGGTTCCCTGGGAATCATCGTTGTTCGTATCGAACGTTCCACCGACACCATAACGGTCATCAAGACGTGAGGTAATCACGATCTCCTGACCGGCAATCGCTTCGGCAATGATCTGTGCACCATGCCCCGCTTCGATCCGTGCACCTTCCAGCTTGATCACCAGATTCGGGTCGATCACCAGACTGGCGTCGAGTCGAGCCCGCTTGCGGCCCACGAGATTCTCGTCAAGTACACGGCTTTCGGACAAACCCGTATCGCGATATGTTCGCGATGAAGAATTCAGAGTCGCTACCAGTCGATATGTACCGGTGCCTGTCGATCGATAAAGACGCCGCGCTACGTACGGTGCCACCGCAGTTGGCAGATTTGCAAGATCCACCGCACCGCCGGCGGTAACCGTGACACTGCGCGTTGCAGAGGATGCCGGGCTTTCTGAGCCGGAAGCATCAAGGTAGACAATCCTGTAGTTGTACGTAGCGGCCGCCAGAGTACCGGCACCAGCAACCGGGGTGAGGGTTACGAGCGTTACCGGAGGAGCATCCACTTCAAGGAACGGTCCACCTGGCGTCCCGCGCACGACCAGATTCTCTGAAATGACGTGCACGATGTCGCGGTCGTCGAACCGACCTGCAACCGTCAGTTCCTTCGTCGGGCTGCCGGGATTCGTCTGAATCCGTACAAACAATCCGTTGTTGGAATTGTTCAGCAGGATATTTCCGTGGATGTCCGGACCCACTCGGGAATAATCCGGAGTAAACTCGACCGACTGGTACGCCGGCGTTGAAAACAGAGTCTCTTCGAAACTGTCAGGGTCCGCGGAAAGTGCTGAATCCTCGCTTGCGGTAATCGTATTGTTGTACACACCAGGTCGCGCCGAAACCATGGAGATCGGACTGATAATCTGCTCCACAGAATCCACATTCAGCTTGCCGCCGCCGTAGCTGATGGATGCGAAGGCCACGTAATCCATGAAGATTCCGAGCCGTTCGTAGTTGATGCGTCCCTCGAGATTGTCGACATCTCGCTGGAACATGATCCCACCCCAGTTGCCCGGAGCAGGAGTCGTTGGAACGGGCGTGGTATTGCCTCCGATCGTCTCATCTCTCCAGGAGGTGAGAGTAACATCAAGATCAGGAGTTCCCAGGACCTGCAGTGTGGCACCACCGCGATCTTCTGTGATGGAGGAACTTCCGGCACCGATGTAGGAGTCCTGGAACTTGATGATCGCTCCGGCGTCGATCATCAGCACAACATCAGCCGGTATGTTCAGATCTCCGCCGTCTGCCAGCTGAAAGCCGTTGTCATCCAGTCCGATCTGATAAGCGACGTTGTCACCCTTCGAGGAAACATCTCCGTCCGCACCACCGTTCCCGACGATGCGCACAACATCTCCCGCAGAGGCCGCTGCGAGAGCAGTGCGGATTGACGTGTGAATTGTGCTGATATTGGTGCCGACGCCTGCGGCCTTGTCGACAACAATCAGATTGCCGTCCGGAACAGCGCGGAACCAGAAGTTGTATGCCCCGCCTTCCACTCCGTCATGATCACCGTCAAATCGCTGAGCTGGCAGCACAGGATCGGTATCAACAATTGCGTCAACAGCAGCCGGGCTGAACGTCAGACGCAGTTCGTACTGTCCCTGTGTCCGACCATTCATACCGCTCTCGCGAATCGTCGGGTCGTAAGCATCATTTCCCGTGGAACTGACGCCCAGGTAATACGTACCCGCAGCAAGCTCCAGATTAACGAGGGAATCTTCGCTGAAGTAATCGTCGTTCTGAGAAATGAGCTGCGGTACCCCGAATGCATCCACCTTATACAGGCGGATCACGGTGTCCAGCAGACTCGAATCTGCCAGCCGCTCCGCAATCGTCTCGGCGGTCAGCCTTCCCGAGGAAGGGAGTGTGAATTTATACAGATCGATGTCCTGGCTGTCGGGGCGATACAGCACCTGCCCATGAATCACATCACCATCACCAGGGAAGTCCGGCTCAACACTTGTTGCCGGCAGAACTGGCCCTTCCACATCACCCATCACGGTCAGTTCCGGGAGATCAATCGCATGCCCCAGGCCAAGCAGATGCCCGATCTCATGGAATGCCGTGGTAAACCAGTTTCCACCATAGGAATCATCCCAGGTTTCTGCGTTATCCATGATGGCCAGGTTGAGCTGACGGCTGGACTGCCCCAAAACTCCACCAGCACCCGTGATGATACCTGGATCGATCGCGCGCAGGTCCCCGGTCACGATTGTGAAACCAAGGTTTTCAGTCTCGACGAACTGGATCCCCAGATGCTCTGAATAGAGAGAAAAAATCTCTCTCGCGCGAGCTTTTTGATTCTCTGTGATCAGATTGGAAAGAGCCTGCCCCTGAACAACTCCGTACTGGCTCTGGAAGTTGTAATACTGTACGGCAATCTGAGGATCGCTGTCCGGAGCAAACTCCAGGTGAGATTCTTCAGGAACATCAATTTCTCGATGCCCGGGTTCGTCCGAATTGCCGGGCAGGTCAAACGGGTATGCGTGTGAGACCACCTGGCCGGTGATCACCTTCGTACCGGCGCCCAGGACCCCGATGTTTTCTGCACTATCAAACGAAGAACCTGGATCCTGAAACTCGAACAGAGTGACGCTTGCTGTCTGACCAATCGGAGTACTTACGTCTCCTGTTGCCTCTGCTACCACCAGCGCTGCAGCCGCAGGATGCAGATTGATCCCATACTGAAGCTGAGCTGCCGTGGTGCCCACATTACTGTCGAGCACGATTGTAATCTTACGATTGCTGACAGAGATCACAGGCGTCGAATTCGCCAGTGCGGCAGCGCTGATATCCAGTTCAATGGGATTCCCATCGATCGACACCAGTGGCCGGATCGAAACGAAAGCAGCACCGGAGGAACCGAAGTCGTCGTAGAATGTATCCGTAAAGTTCACACGCCCAGGGACACCCGGAGTGGCCTCACTCGTTCCAATTCTGAGCCGGTAAGTGCCGGCACCGCCAATCTGATCGATTTCACCGGCAAAAGTCAGCACCGCCTTGTTCTCTGCTGCGGTGTAGACAACCGACTGCGGTGCGATGTAAACGTCGTCGACATTCTCAACCGTATCCTGAGTGGCATACAGTCTGTAGAAGTCGGTATTCTCTGCCGACGTCTGCTCCAGAGTGTCCTCGTTGAAGTAGACCACGATCTGGTCTCTGGCCTGTGTCAATGAGCCATCGGAATTGCGCACGATGGGCTGCGGAACAACACTTCTGACCTGCGCAGCAAGATTCAGTCGGAATTCAAAGACACCGTCCTCGCTGGCAGTTCCGCTGTCGAATGCTTCACCTGCGGTGTTCTGTAACGGGTTCGCACCCCCGCCCCGGATTGTGATCCGATAATAATCGTCCGGCAGATTCTGCGCGAAACGTACCACTACCTCTTCGGGGTTCGCCCCCAGCCCGACGTAGCCCAGTGTGACTGGAACATTGTCGCCATCATCGAACACTCCATCGCGGTTCGAACGCTCCACGACGATTGGCGAATCAATCATCAGTCGATCGTTTGAACCGTCGATCTGCTGCCCGGGGTTGAACTGCAGTGTCAGTTCACGAGGGGCGATATTGCGGACCTCGCCATAATCAAGGAAATCCCCCACATTGGGTCGAACGGCAACCAGACTGGGTGCAGCCAGCAACGCTCTGGTCTCAAGAGAGTCTTCCAGCCCTGTGGTCGGGCGGACAGAACCACGACGTCGAGAAGGGGCGCGGTTGCTACTCATTCGATTGCGGACAGCCGTTAACCAGGCACTCATCAGCATCTTGGAGAATCCTGAACTAGTTACAAAGCGTTCGAGCAGACAGAAATAGAGACCTGCCTGCTTCGTTTTTCGACCGGGAGGTGGCGTCTTCCTGACTGGAAGACCACGCAATCCGCAGGCGCAGTGAATTCCGCGCCAGCTCTCCATAAGATGAAGAACAGGCGGTTTAGGTAAGATAACCCACAAATTCCGTGTTGTTTTCTCGCCAATTCAATGAATCGCTGCAAGTGAAAGCCCGCAGAATTCAATCGTCAAAACCGTTACAAACTACGTGTATTTCCTGCTTCCCTCCAGACCACAACTCCCCCGCTCGGAAAGCCGAGCGCGCAAATTGCGTCCGTCATGCCGGATTTGTCAGAATCACGGCCAATCAGACGGACAAAAACTCATCATCTAACCGCACGCCCCTGTTTCGCCGTCTGCACGCACTGTCCCCTGTTGGGCGGTTTCTCGCCAGTGGCATCGCCAGCGGGAGGTACTTGACGCCTGAGCCCAAACGCTCTACGGTCGCGGAGTAGCTTACCCGATCGTTACCGCACGCATATGCGGCAACATCATTCCATTCCGAACTCCCTCGTCAGCTCACAGGAAAGAACACGTCAATGGCTGATCTGATCGCCCCACACGGCGGAATTGATGAACCAGTTTGCAGGACCGTACCAGCAGCCGAAGCGGAGGAATTCCTTGCCTCAGCGCAGAACCTCCCCCGGATTCCGGTATCGGCAGCTGACCTGTCTACTGTGTATCGTTTTGCTGACGGAACCCTGAGTCCGCTTACCGGTCCAATGGATTCTGAGACCTATCACCGTGTTCTCGATGAATCCTGCATTATCAGCAACGGCAGCAAGTTTGCCTGGACTATCCCGCTCGCACTGCCCGTCACCGCTGAGCTTGCCAGAACGCTTCAGCCCGGTCAGTCCGCAGCCATCACTGGCCCTGATGGCCAGGTCGTGGCAACAATTGCAATCTCGGACGTATTCCCGTGGCCGAAGCTCAAGTATCTGCAGTCAGTCTACCTCACCGATCGAATCGACCACCCGGGTGCCGATCTGGTAATCCGCGGTGAAGCAGAAAGAACTCACCTGGTCGGTGGCGAATTGCGTGTGCTCCCGCAGCCAAAGAACCCGGAATTCGGCCAGTACGTGCTGTCACCGCGTGAGGTACGGGCAAAACTCGCAGAAACCGGCTGGGATGCAGTTGTGGCATTTCAGACGCGAAACCCACTGCACCGCGCTCATGAATATGCACTTGTGTACGGACTTGAAACTCTTCTCAGAGCGGGTCGCAATGCCGGTGCCTGCCTGAACCCCCTTGTCGGAGAACTGAAGGGTGATGACGTCAACGCCGAGATCCGAATGCAGACCTACGAGAAACTGATTGCTGACCGCTCGCTTGGCGATGGTGACAGCGACAGCGAACTCTGGGCAAATCGCAGCGACTCTGTTCCCGATCGCGTGATGCTGCTCGGACTCGACATTCGCATGTTCTATGGCGGTCCGAAGGAAGCCGTCATGCATGCGATCTACCGGCAGAATATGGGCTATACCCACCTGATTATTGGCCGTAAGCATGCAGACGCTCCGTATTCCAACGGTGAGGCGATCTGGGGAGATTTTGATGCACAGGAAATCTTCAGCAATCTGAATGGCGACCTGAAGATCAACACCATCAATGTTGGCTTTGCTGCGTATTATGAATCGATCGGTCGCGTTGACCTGATGGAGAACCACACCGCTGAAAAGCCTGTGTTCATCAGTGGCAAGGACGTCCGAGCGACCCTGGTGCGCGGCGAACTGGTTGACCCTCGCATCATGCGGCCCAGCACTTCTCAGATCCTCTCAGCAGCAATGAAAGCTGAGTAATCTGCTGCTTTCTGCCGGATGAAGCCGTCCAGCCACAGCCGTCCTGATGACTGCTGTGGTTTTTTTTTGCCCAGCCAGCACAAACAGCGAACTCAAGCGCCCCAATTTCTACGCCACGCGAATCGCAGGCAGATTTCCAATCCGCTCACGTGTATGCTATTCAGGTAGATTGCTGCGTCCTGACGTTGCCATTTGCAACTCCAGATCGAGTCCAACCACGCAGCAGCCCGTTATCCCCCCGGAAAACCCCCGGATGTCCCAAAGCAGTCGCATACCGCTGATGATTCTTACAGTAAGTCTGCTGGCGTTGCTGAATGAATCATTCTCAAGTCTGACAGACGCTGCCAGCCTGCCGGCAGTGCTGCTGACCGCGATTGTGCCGGGTATGTTTCTGCTGAGATTCAGAAATGCTGAGGCAAGCTGGTCGTGGTGGAGATCGCTGCTTCTGACAGCAACTTTCTTCTGCATGGTCGGTGCTGTCGTCGGGCGACTGCAACTGGTTTCCATTGCAGCAGTCATGCTTTCCGCGTCTGTACTCCTCAGCACCTACAACATCCGCCAGGGCAGACGTTCACTCGTGCATCTGATGGTCTTCCCTGTAGTCCTGATGTCTCCACCGATGATCGATTTACTGTACAGCAGGTTTCAGCTTGACGAGCTTGCGGCAAGAATCAGCAGTGTGATTGCATCATCTTCCGGCAGATTGCACATCCGAGATGGCATCTCACTGGCGGTCTCCGACTTTTCCTTCAATGTCAGCGTCTTTCGCGAACAGCTTTTTGGCTCGCAGACGCTGCTTGCCACTCTGGCCTGCTGGTCAGCCTGGCAGTGGCGTAGTATCCCGCAGTTCCTGATGACTCTTCCCGCAGCCGTTGCCATTACTTTCTGTACCACGCTGATTTGCTCAACATTGTGCATTGCCGCAGTCGGTTCTTCCCTGTCCGAACCATGGCCTCATGGATTCACCGCTTTTGTTGCCTATCTCGTCGGCGCAGGCCTGCTCATCAGTGCAGATGCCCTTACATTGTTTCTGACGTCACCAATTCCTGTGGAAGAAAAGGATCCCGAAGATGCATACAGACAAGGGGGCAGCACCGTGTGGATCAACCCTCTGGTAACATCGTGGAATCGATTCGTTGCCGCCGTGCCGGCAAAAAGCCCGCTCAACCCAACTTCTGCTGGCATCCCTCGCTGGATCCAGTGGTACGCACTGACTCTGGCAATACTGGCTCTTCTTGCAGCAACAACACTCCCGTCTGCGAATCTGAATGGCTGACAGCACAATAAACCGCAAACCAACCTGTTCTGCCCCCCAGCACAACAACTCCGTACGCAGAACCGATCGTCGCACGAAACAAACACTCAACCGAAACTCAGAACAACATAGAAGGCAGACCAGCTGCCTGCAGCTCAGCTCTCAGTCAGAGCTCCACGGGACTTAGCGATGCAGATTGACTCAGAATCACCGCTGGATGATCCGGACGACGAACGGCAGCCCTCTGAATGGCGATTTCTGCTGTCTCCCACCGCCGTCTTCTGGTCTGTGCTCAGCTGGCTGGAGGGCTGGCTGGTTTCCCGCCACCTGCTCCTGCTGATCTTTGCCACCCCATTCCTGCTGAGTCTTGTGTATGTCACATCGACATATCTGCGACTGAATACGCAGGAATCAAATGCCATAGCGATCTACATCAGTGCGCTTGAATCAGCGCAGCAGCGGGAAGACCGACAAACTGAGGAATCCCTGCACCGTGCTCTGATTGGACTACAGCCGCAAAACCTCCAGTTCTCCCTCAATCTGATTGATTTCCTGTGGCAGAATCAGGAGCGTGCTGAAGCCACCACCCGACTCATCGGTCTGCTTGACGGCCCGGGTGAAAACTCCGCACCCGCGTATCTGATGCGTGCCCGGCATTTGCTCACCGAGGACAATTCTGCTGTTCGTCGTGACGCTGTACAGCACTTGTCAAAAGCTGCCGAACTGCAACCAACAGACTTCGAGATCCTCAGCCTCCTCGCTCAGACGCTGCTTCAGGAGGGCGAATACAATCTTGCAGCAACTCGACTGCAGCAGCTTGCCGAAGCTCACCCGATCAGCGGTTCGTTGCGACTGCTGCGACTGCTGCACATCATCGGAAGCATCACTGAGGCGCAGGTGCACGTGCAGAGAGCAGAGGGAATCCTGCGAACAAAACTGCTGGATCAGAACATCACGGAAGAAGAAAGACTGCAGCTGGCCGAACTGCTCATTCTCACTGAGCGTCCCGCAGAAGCTCTCAGCGTGATCTCAGCTGCACTCGAGCTGAATCCGACCGAGGCACTTCGTGAAAAATACTCCCAGGCGGCGATAGAACTCGCCCGAGCAGGAATTGAGGAATCTGCTGCCAATGCTCCCGCAGCCCTGAAACTGACAACATCCTCGCTCCAGCAGAGCCCGGGAAGTGAGCCTGCTCTGCGAATGGCAAAACAACTTGACGAGCATGGTTACAGCATCAGCAGCAATCTGCTCGAGACCCTCCGCGTCTACTGGAGTGAACGGTTTTCCGAAGCTCCCTCCAGTCCGGAGGTACGCCTGAATTACTCACGCGTTCTGGGACTCCTGCACCTCCACGAAGAAGCAGCCCTTATTCTGGATGGACTTGACGCAACACCCTCCACTGCGAGTGTCGAGCGGCTGGAGCATCTGGTGAAATCAGGCCAGAAGCCTCTGGCCCGCGATCTTGCTCAGAAGCTCGCTCAGTACTCCCAGGAGCACCCTCAGGACCTCGTTGGCAGAGAATTTACTGTCGAATGCCTGATGAGTGCAGAGCTATACGAGCAGGCCAGACAGCTCATCATTGATTCCGCCGATACCGCACAGCTCTCCAGCAGGATGCAGGCCCGTCTCGGAGACACCTACATCCTGATGTTCGATCAGCTCACTGGATGTCCGCCCAAATCGTCTGTTCGCAGTGAACGCTGGGTCCCGAATCTTGATACGTCCGAGCAAAGTCCTGCAGAACTGCTTGGTCTTCTTTCGGAAGCTGCTGAGCTGACAAGTGGTCGAGTTGATGCAGCAGAGCGGCTGATGCGCATCGCACTCTCCGATTCTCCGTATGCAGCTGCCGCACAACGCCATGTTGATCAGATCAGTGCCATTGGGAAAGATGCGGACCAGTTGTTTGAGCGGCTGGGAACCGTCTGTGTCATCAACGAGCGTTATGAAGAAGCTCATCGGTATCTGACGTCGGCCAGCAGAATGCAGGACGGAGGATCTCCAACAACGCTCAATAACCTGGCATTGACAATTGCACGTGGAAAAACCGGCTCCACGGACGAGGCACTGATTCTGATCAATCTGGCACTCACAAGTCTTCCGGATCATCCGGTACTGCTGGGGTCAAGAGGCGAGATCTTTCTGCTGCAGCGTAATTTCAGAGAAGCACGACTGGACCTTGAGAAATCTCTCAGCCTGCGGGCCGGCAGGCCGGAGATCCACCGACTCCTCGCCAATGTCCTGAATGAGCTTGACGAGCCGGAACTGGCGGCAGAACAACTGGAACTTGCTGATTCTGTGGACCAGTGACATCTGCCGTTCTTACAATTCGTGCTGCTCGTTCTGCGACAATCCCCGCTTCAGATCCACCAGCAACTGACGGCTGTGCTGATCGAGTCGGATCACTCCATCGGCGCCAAGCAGATGGTTGTACTTCACAGCGGCCCCGGTACAGAACAACACCACATGGTCACTCCTGTGAATCCAGCCTCGATCCAGCAGTTTGACTGCAGCCCGCCATACTGCCCCAGCTTCCGGAGCACCATGAATGCCCTGCTCCGCTGACAGTTGCAGCGTCCCCCGCATCAACTCTTCGTCCGACACAGTAATCGCCGTACCACAACTCTGACGAAGAATATCTGCCATCAGAAAATCACCGACGGCAGCAGGCACACGCAGACCGGAAGCCACCGTCGCCGCGTTCGGAAAAACTCCGGCCTCCCGCTCGCCACGTTCAAATGCACGTACGATGGGAGCACACCCTTCCGCCTGAACCACCACCATTCGAGGTCGCTGGCTGCCAATCCAGCCAAGCTGCTGCATTTCATCAAATGCCTTCCACATCCCAATGAGTCCCGTGCCCCCCCCCGTCGGATACAGGATAACATCGGGCAGCTGCAGTGTGTCGCTGCCTGATGCCTCCGCCATATCAAATGCCAGCTCGTAGCCCATGGTCTTCTTTCCCTCGATGCGAAATGGCTCCTTCAGCGTGCTGAGATCGAACCAACCAAACTCATCGCACGCCGCACGACAAATCCTGCCGCAGTCGTTGATCAGACCATTGACCAGAAATACGGTGGCGCCTCCGGCCACCGACTCCAGAATGTTTGCCGGCGGCGTATCTTCCGGCACAAAGATAACGCACTTCATTCCTGCTCGTGCTGCATAGGCAGCGGCGGCCCCGGCTGCATTTCCGGCCGAAGGCAATGCAACCGTCCGTACACCAAGTGCGCGGGCACGGGTAATGGCTGCTGACATTCCTCGCGCCTTGAAACTCTGCGTTGGGTTGGCTCCCTCATCCTTCACCCACAAGTGTTCAAATCGTGCAAATTCACCCCGTGGGATCGTTCGCAGAAAAGGTGTGCCCCCCTCACCAAGACTCACAGCCTCATCCGGATTGTTCACCGGAAGCACTTCATGGAAACGCCACATCGAACGATTCTGCCGTCGACGTACAACTTCCGGAGTAAAGTTCTGCAGCTCGTGCAGCGGATACCTCGCCAGGAGCGGCTTCCCGGCTGAGCTTAACCCCTGTAATACCGATGGATCATGGCTCTCTCCGGTCAGCGAACATTCGAGCTTGTTGTGCATCAGTCACAATGCCTTCGGTCTTGAGATGATTCATGAATCCAGGATAGATTTCGACCTCACAAGAATCCAATTGTCCGTACCGTTCGTCAACCGGCGCAGAGTCGGATCAGTAACTTTGCATTTCTTTCCCGCCCCGCCGACAGAAATGCAGATGAGTCCACTGTCCAATACGCTCTGATCACTGCATGCCTCCCTGACAATTCGATACCGGACCGCACCTCGGCAAGGATGCCCGATTGTGTTGACGAAACTCCCGGCCCTCCGAAGACTTGCGGGCCCTGTCTCCCTGCTGGAATCATTCTGCTGCGGCGCGCTGACCGCAGCCTTACTCCTGGTCTGGCTCTCTCTCTGCGGAACCTCGTCTGCCGCTGTCATCGCTCTGGTAACTGCTGGTACGATCGCCACTGCAGCCCTCGCATTGCTGCAGCTGGCAGCCAGTACCATGCTGCAGAGATCAGCGATCCGTATCCTGAACCGTGTTCTGGTGCTGGCCATCATCCCGCTGTCGCTACCGGTCACAGCCATGTTGCTCAACGAAACTCTGGCACTCTCAGCCGGGGCGTTCGCCGGTTCGTCAGCAACAGCCCTGACTCTCGCCATGCTCCCGAGTGCTGTCGTTCTCTGCATCTGCCTCACTCCGGTTGCCCTGCTGATGAGTGAGGACAGGCGATCCGGACGAATTTCTGAACCTGTCAGCTTTACCTGCGGTCTGACGGTCCCACTGGTTGTCAGCGCCAGCGGAATCTCCACCTCGACTGGAACAACCGCCCTGTGCCTGTTCGTTGCTGTCTGGTCCGGACTCTCCCGACTCATGCATCCAGAGAACGTCAGAACACCGGCACCCACCTTGGCGCAGTGGCCTTTCGGCAATTCCGTCACGCCAATCCTGCACACGCTGGGCTGCGGAGTGCTTGCGGGCGCTTTGTTTCAGATCTCGCAGTTCCTCGTTGCCGCTGATGTGATGATGAATCTGCTCGCGATCGGGTTGGTTCTGACGGCCGTGGCGACGTGCTCACGATTTCGTCACAGGGCCACCCTGACCGCCGTCATGCTGCTGCTGCTCTGCGGAGCACTGACCCCGGCAGTTCGCAATTTTGAGTCGTTGAGCATCATGCTGATTCCCGGAAGCCCAGACTCAGGCAGCCTGAATACTCTGCTCCATGGCGTTCTCACAATCGCCGCTGTGTTGCTGCCCGCCGCTGCTGGATTCGGCTTGCTGCTGAGCAATCAGTCCCTGCCAGGGACTTTCCGCATGGCAATACTCTCCACCGGTGTACTTTGCGGACTGATCCTGCTGTCATCCGGAATCTCTCCGTGGCACCTGCTCGCCACGTTTCCACTGCTGACCATACCGCAACTTTCAACAGCGCTCCGGAAAATCATCAGCCGCCCTCACCTGCAGATGGGCTCAGCAACGGCGACAGCTGCCGCATTTACAGTCAGCCTCGCATTGCTCCCGGCGCCGAATACGGCGCACAGCACCAGAGTCGCATTCTCTCCCAGAACACAACTGGCTGCAGCACGAGGATTCGCGCCAGCACTGTTCCCCGTCACGGATCCAGCCCGACTCATCACCTCCAGCAGCACAAATCTCGCCGAATACAGTGTCTGGAATCAGTCCGGCCACATCCGCGAATTCCGCACGAATGGTCGATCCCCCGCATATATCAGTCTGCACACAGACACCTCACCGCAGCCTGCACAGGAAATACTTCCGATTATTACCGCGCTGTGCAATCACCCGCTGGCGTCGCAGATCGTAATCGCCGGGGATGATTCGAGTGCCGGATTACGCACAGCCAGTACGTTTCCGGTACGATCGATCACTGCCATCAGAACAGACAGCGCACTGACTGCTCTGGTCCGTTCCGAATTGACAGGCGCTGGACAACGATCGCCGTTTGAAGATGAGCGTGTTCGACTGATCCATGCTCCGCCGGCAATCGCCCTGCGTCGTCTCGCCCCTCGCTCCTTCGACGCTGCTGTAATCAATACAGGACCGGATTCCTCCTCGCGTCTCGGCGAATACCTGTCAGTTGAATCCTGCCAGTTGTTGAATAACGCCCTCAGCACAGATGGGCTTCTTGTGTTCCGACTCCATTCCAGCAGGATTGGAGCGGAGACGATTCTACGATCCATCTCCACTCTGCGAGCTGTATTTCATCAGGCTGGCGCAATTCAACTGACCCCGGACGAAGTCCTCCTGCTGGCATCCAACCGGAGCAGCGGCCTGATCTCAGAACATTTCTTTCGGAATCTCCAGAAGCAGCACGTTCGAGCCGAACTGAGTTCCGCTGGCTGGGACTGGTCCAGTATTTCAGTGCTTGCATTGCTGGATGCCAATGACCCGATTGGCATGTTCTCGGAATCCCCCATGCCGGTTCCCATCTGCTCCCATGAACCGTGGATGCTCACCGGCTATCAGCTGGAACGCATGTCCGCCAGAGATCTGAAACAGGAACTGCGTGAGGATCTTGCTCCCCATCAGATGCAGATTGCCTCAGCCGTATCGGTTGGTGATGATCACCGCGAAGCACAGCGTCGACTTGCCAGTCTGGCTCAGCAGAAAGAAATCCTCGCTGGTCTGCCGGACCAGCCCTGGACGTACCGCAAATCACTGCGAATGGAAATGCAGCGCAGCCCGCGTCCGCCGCTGGAGGAATTTGCTGATGGCCGCATGCAGCGTCGCACCCATCCACTTGATCAGTTGAGACAGGACTATTTTGTCCAACTTGGAAAAGCACTCGATTCCGTGCGCAGCGACGCATCCTCGGTGCAGCAGACGATTCAGGGGCTTGAAGAGTTTGCGGACAGCGGTGAGCCCCTGCTGGCCCGGTTCGCTCACCACGAAATTGTCCGACTTTATGAACTTGCCGGGCACCCGGATCCGGCATCAGAACTGCGGCATCGACTGCATCTGGCCTTCTCTGCAGACGAAACCGACGCATCCGTCCGAACCACCGTTGCAGCACTCGCACAACTCAACGAACAACCGGAACTGCTGTCACAGCAGACAGTGCGTTTTGATCAGATGAACAGCCTGCTGCAGGAACTGATCGAACGCTGGGAGGCACGTACACGCTGGGACCCGGTCTCAGCCGAGCGGGTTCAGGCTGATATCGATGAAACGGTTCGCGTCTGTCAGCAGGCACTCGATCATCTGGAGAATCTGGCGGCGGACCTGAAAATGAACGATCGATTGATGCCGCTGCGGCGGCAGTACATGAACCAGGCGCTGATCGTGCCACTGCGAAACTACCGCCAACAGGTCCTCAGACACCAGACGGCAGGAACACGTCCGTCGGATCGAGCGGACGGAGAACTACCTGCACTCGTGCAGCCTCAGGAAATCCTCAGCACAAACTGACCTGTGACTGACGGCTTCAGTTTTCTGCTGTTTCATCCCCGTCGACCGGGTCAGATCCCGCTGGCGCTGGCTCGTCGCCAGCCGCTTCAGCGACGGTTTCTGTGACGCTTTCAGGAGCCGCTTCCGGAGCGTCCACCGCCTGCTCAGCGGGAGCATTCTCGTCTACCGGCTCACTGGCTGGTTGCGCGGCCTCCACCAGTTCTCTCTGATCCAGAGTCCAGCCCAGTTCAAGCTTCCAGAGTCCGGCCTGATCGCGAAACAGCATCTTCCTGTTGTCAACAGCCTCGATACTGCCACCGATGGTTGAAACCTGGAAATCGGAACCCACAGGGAGCTTCTCTGTCCTGCCTGTGGCCTTATTTCGCAACCACGCAAACCACTTGTTGTCGCGGGCAACTGTCGCCGACAGCAGTGTGTATGAGGAATAGTCATCCTGAACATCCAGAGTAATCCTGGCAGTATCACTTCCCGGCTTGCTGGCAGCATCGGTGACCACAACGGTGACCTCATACTTCCCTGGCGCAAACGTCCGGGAAGGTGTCCACTTCATCTGGCCGGTGCCGGCGTCAATTCCAAGGCCTTCTGGCGCTCCACCACCCAGTGAGAACTTCAGCGCTTCTGGCGGTCCGTCATCTGTCGCCGAAAGCTGCAGACTGAAATCTCTGCCCAGAATCACAGTCGCT
>JALRDR010000503.1 GCA_023262145.1 Planctomycetaceae bacterium
AGTTCCGAAACGTGCAGAAGTCCTTCCAGATCGTCCTCCAGCTGGATGAACACTCCGAAGTTCGTAATCTTGGTGACCTTGCCGCTGACGGTACTGCCAGCCTGATACTTCTCGGGAATTCGAGTTTCCCAGGGATCCTCTGACAGCTGCTTCAGACCCAGAGCAATGCGGCGACGATCCTCGTCGACAGAAAGAATCTGACACTCGATCGGATCCCCCTTCTTCAGAATCTCATTGGCGTGCGAAACCTTGCGGGTCCACGACATGTCGCTGATGTGCAGCAGGCCGTCCACACCTTCCTGAAGCTCGACGAATGCACCATAGTTGGTCAGGTTGCGAACCGTACCGCTGACAATGGTTCCAACCGGGTAGCGAGCAGACACTTCGTCCCACGGATTCGGCTGAGTCTGCTTCATGCCGAGGGAGATTTCCTGCTTGTCTTCGTTGATTCCCAGAACCATCACTTCAACGCGATCGCCGATGGACACCAGTTCGCTGGGGTGATTCACCCGACGCGTCCAGGACATCTCACTGATATGGACCAGACCTTCAATTCCGTCTTCCAGCTTCACAAACGCACCGTAAGACAGCACGTTGACCACTTCTCCTTCGACGCGGGAGCTGACCGGGTACTTACTGCTGATATCAGACCAGGGACTGGCGGATTTCTGCTTCAGACCAAGAGCAATCTTTTCCTTGTCGTAGTCGATGTTGAGCACCATCACTTCGATCTCGTCATCGATCTTCACCATCTCTGTCGGATGGCTGATACGACCCCAGCTCATGTCGGTGATGTGCAACAGACCGTCAATTCCGCCCAGGTCAACAAACGCACCGAAGTCGGCGATGTTCTTGACAGTCCCCTGACGCAGCTGGCCCACTTCGAGCGTCTCGAGCAGGCTCTTCTTCATCTTCTCGCGCTCTTCTTCGATCAGACGTCGGCGCGAAACCACGATGTTCCGCCGCGCTTCGTCGATCTTCAGAATCATACATTCGATCTCGGATCCAATGTATTCCGCGATGTCGTTCGGACGGCGGATATCAACCTGACTGGCCGGCAGGAAGACGTTCACGCCAATATTAAGCAACAAGCCGCCCTTGATCTTGCGGATGACATTGCCCTTGACGATGTCGCCTTCCGCGTGAGTACTGATGATCTTTTCCCACTCGCGGCGACGATCGGCTTTTCGCTTCGAAAGCACAATCAGCCCGATGGAATCCTCGAACTCTTCCAGTTCCACCTCAATCTGCTGACCGACTGCAGGAGCATCCTCGTGCTCCTCCCACTCGTCGCGCTGAACCACACCCTCACTCTTGTAACCGATGTCGACCACAACCTCGTCGTTGTCAACCCGGACAATAGTCCCGGTCAGGATCTGATTCAGGTCGTATGCCTGAGCCTCCTGGTGGTAGATCTCTTCCTCTGAGAAGTCCGGGAATGAGGCAGCAATGACTGCATCAAGCTCCGCTTCATCAATGTTAAATTCTCGCAGCAGATTACGGTCGACCATGATACTTCCAATTCCACATTCTGCAGTCAACAGCCTGATCACAATTCAAGCACACCATGCCGTCGCTGCCGAAACCACCGGAAACCGCACACAGATGTTGTGCAGAATCCAAAGTGAAACCGGCAGACCTGAATCATCCCCGCGGAAGCCCGCTTGAGCCCGGATTCGTGCTCCGATGGCTCACGGCCCGAATTGTCCGTGACCGCGATGCATCGCCCCAGGACAAGTCTCGCCAGGCACGCTCATTACGAACACGCCAACAGGATTTCTTCAGCATGATCTCTTCTGTACGCACATTCGAGTTCGCACATTCGAGTACGCACATTCGAGTACGCACATCTGAGTCGGCCGCCAGTGCAGGTCGCCATCATGACGCCCAGCCAGTTCGACGACTCAGGTTGCCAACACGTGGTGTGGCAGCTTGAATCAAAGGTGCTCAACGGCGCACGCGGAAACAACTTCCAATCCTGCCGGAAATTGCACCACCGTGGTTGCGGCGGAATCCGGCACGCCGGCGAAATTATTCGCAGGCTGATTATCAGGAGTCGCTACGGCCGCAAACTGAGCAGCAGAAAGGGGTAAAAGACAACGCGGTTGCGCATGCACGGAACCTCCGTACACTGAATCACGCCCCCGACACTCAACAACAATGTAAACGGTCTCAATCGACAAGTCCAGTGCGAGGAGGAAACTCCCATTGACGCAAATCATGAATTTACCGCAGTTTTCTCAGTTCCCCGAGCCCGCAGAACTCCACCAGGAATTGCCCTCCCGCAGACGCTCTGCGGAGACAAACAGCAGCCAGGACTGTTCCCCAGTGTCATCAGGGCCGTAGAATCGCTACATCCCGCAAATCCATCCCCCCTAACCCCTCCGAAGTGAGCCACAATCCTGCTTTGCTTCCCACCGGCTTTTCGATAAATTGAGCAAACAGGTGACTGCCGCTATTCTTTAGCTGGTGACCAAACCGCCGCCCATTGCCACTCGACGAACACATCCCAACCCACGAACAAATCGCGTCACGAAATCCCAGCCGCCACGCAACCCCAGTTCACTCGCCCCCCCAACCATCCCTCGCCGCCCCACACAGAAACAGGTGCGAACTTGCTGAACATCATCAGTCCCGCGACCAGTGGTCGCCAGTTCTGCGACAGACTTTCCCGCCGCCGCATGCTGCAAATTGGCGGGCTGGGGACATTTGGCCTCGCACTTCCCGATCTGCTCCGGGCCGAACAGTCAACCCCACGCCATCCAGCCGCCGCTTCGCCCCGATCTGTCATCCTCATCTGGATGCATGGCGGACCTTCACAGCTCGATACCTTCGATATGAAGCCGCTGGCTCCTGCCGAATACCGGGGAGCGTTCCAGCCGATCGCCTCCTCCCTGCCGGGCCTCGATGTCTGCGAATTGCTGCCCGAACATGCGAAAATCATGGACAAGTGCACTGTCATCCGCAGCTTTTCACACGGAAACGGTGATCACTGGGCAGCCGCTCACTGGATGCTCACCGGCCGTACTGGTGCCACCGGCTCCGATCGCAAGCCCCGCTACCCCTCAATGGGCGCCGTCGCCTCCCACCTGCTCGGCCCCACCCGGCCCGGCAGTCTGCCCACCGTCAACATGAATGACGGCGGTTTTGGATTCCAC
>JALRDR010000571.1 GCA_023262145.1 Planctomycetaceae bacterium
GGCCCCCTCAATTTCACTTCCGAGCGGCAGGTCAAGGTCATTGGTCCAGAACCCCACCGGCATTGAAGAACCAGCCATCAGCGGAACGTTGAGCCGACGGCAACGGTCGTACATTGCGATGGCGTCGCTCCACACCGGTCCGAAATGCTTGTCGTTGAATACCGGCACGACCCGATCGTATTTCTCGAAAGTATCGAGAATCTCGTCCATGAATCTGCGGCGTGGATACAGGTGCTGGCCAATCTCATTATGCGGGTACATGCCGTGCTCGCCCACACTGAGCACACCGTCGACAGGAATGGAATTGCCGCCAACCGTGACCGCCTGCTCGATTGTGCTGAACACGGGCACATCGTGCTGTTGACAAAGTTCCAGCCCCGGTTTACTGCCTTCTGGCTGATCGATGTAAACCGCGGCCAGCCGCAGCGCCGGACCGGGACCACCATTGTGTTCCCAGCCCGCCATCAGCTTGGTGAGAATCACGTCCGCATGAGAATTGTGACTGTAGACAGTCACCACCGCCGCCACCGACCGAACTGCTGTGGCACCCGCTGCCCGGGCAGCCGATCCACCAGCGAGAAAGCCCCCCAGCCCGACCTGCAGACAACTGCGACGGGAAAGCTGAAACCGCATCTGATCCAAATCCATAGGAATCTCTCCGGCAGGTGTAACAGTCCCAACCCGGCAGTATCGCACGCAACGATTTCCGCCTTAGATCGCTATGTAACCACAGCGACTCGCAATCCAGCAACAGCGACGCAAATCACATCCCTCGCAAGATTCAGAATGCTCCCTCGTTGCAGGCCACGCTGTCATGCATTGCCAGCCGATCCGTCCCGTCAGTGCCAGATGCGCACTGACTCGCAGACGTACAGCGAGCAGGCCAATCGACCATTCCCCGCTGCAGATCCCCGCGCAACTCTCTATTCGCTCACGCTGCACGCCGCCCTTGCGGCGCAGGTACATCATAACGTCAGAGGCAACGCCGGCGACGCTCAGTCATTCCGTATTGTTCAGCCACACAGAAATCGAGTCTACAACAAACTGATCGGCTACAAGTACCTGACCAGCTTCAGGTCCTCTAAGCGGAGTGCTCAGGTCAATTCCGGGAACTACACGGATTACTACACACTCAGCGCAGCAGTCGTAACCACTGCAACACCAGTACACAACGTGGCATATCAGTTCAAAATCGTAATGACTCATGGCGATCCGTCTGACCTGAAGCCGTCCGTACCCGGAATGACATCTGTCAACATCAATGGCAACGTTGTGACAGTCAACGGCACCTGCGCCTTCAAAACGTACAAGCCAGGTACTCGATTCGTGAGAGGCGCGTCAGTCGGTGAACTGAAACTGAAGCTGGAGTACTTCTCCAGTTCAGTACCAACAGCAACGTACACCGTCACTGTCACAGCAAAGTGATTCAGACGCCGAACTCGTCAATCATCGCAAAGACACCCGTCGGCCTCCGACGGGTCTTTTTTTTGCTTCACCAACTCTGCTGCACGCACGCAGCCGTCGCCAGGACTCCCTGCTGCAGGGCGGCGAACCTTCATGGTGCCGCCGGTGTCTTGTTTGCGTCTGCGGAAGAATCGGATATTAATCCCGAGCATGAGGCGTTGCCCCTGCAAGCAGAACAGTTTCAGCCCTGCGGGCGAGCAGTCCGACAACCAGAACACCCATGCAGATCGCCGCATCTGCTCGGACTTCGTCGCCACCGGAGAAAATCAGCATGAGCATCACCTGCGAAATCCTCGGAGCACCCGGCCGCGATAACGCCCTTTATGTCCGCGTCGACTCCGGACAGGCCGTCACACGGCTGCTCTTCGACTGCGGTGAAGGCTGCCTGTCGATGGTCCCAATTGCGGATCTACTGCAGACGGATCATTTGTTTCTGTCCCATCTGCATATGGATCACATCAGCGGGTTCGACTCCTTTTTTCGCCATGTCTTCAACAGAGACAGCAGGCCGAATCACATCTGGGGACCTGTCGGCACCACGGCAATTCTGCACCATCGCTTTCAGGGATTCCTGTGGAATCTGCATGCGGATATGACCGGAACCTGGTACGTGCACGACGTGTCGGAGTCGACTGTGTCAACGTCACGTTTTGAACTCCACGATGCTTTCACCAGCAGATCTGATGAGGGCTGCTGTTCCCGTGAGCACGTACTGGTGGATCAGGGTCAGTGCACCATCGCAGCTCATGTGATGAACCACGGAACTCCATCCCTCGCATACGTGGTGCGGGAACATGCGAGAACAAATATTGATACCAGTCGACTGGCAGAACTGGGTCTGCAGCCGGGGCCCTGGATGAAGCAACTGAAGGACACCGCAGCGGGTACATCATCCGTGATGATCAATGGCGTCTCTCATTCCATCGCTACGCTCAGGGATTCACTTGTCTCTGAGACTCCCGGAGATTCACTGGCTTATCTGACTGATTTTCTGCTCGATGAAGCAGCCACAACGTATCTTGCCGATGTCCTGCAGGGGTGTGGCACCATGGTCTGTGAAGCGCAGTATCGCAACTCCGATCGCGAACTGTCTCTGAAAAACTTTCACATGACCACAGGCACGGTGGGTGAACTGGCACGGCAGGCTGACGTTGGCCGACTGCTGCTGCTCCATCTTTCGCAACGCTACAGCCCTCACGAGTGGCGGGAGATGCTTACGGAGGTGCAGGCTGTCTTTCCTCGTGCGTCGTACGCAGAAACCTGGCAGATCTGATCAGGATCATCATGCAGCTTCCTGACGGCGACTCTCATGGTTGCCGGTTGCCACTGCAAGGCTGCCTCCCAAAAGGCTGCGGCATATCTGCGTGCACGGCTGTGTGAATGGCTGCGTGAATGGCTGCGTGAATGGCTGCGTACCTTCACTGGTGACTCCACCCGCCGCGTTCCAGCGAATCTTTCCTGATCGCTACAACCGCGGCGGGCATCCACCATCACAAGACATAACTGAACACATGCCAACCACTGTCACTGTTGTGGCTTGTGGGAATAGGGTGGAATGGGTATCAAGCGCTGCCTGCAGGCTGCAACGACCACGGTTCACGTGACCCGTACGAAGATCTGCACTGATGAAGTTCATCCGGTTAACGCTTTGCATCCTTCTTTGCCTGTGTTCAGCACAGGACTCTGCAACTGCGCAGGAACCTTCGCCGCCAAATTTTGATGAGCACGTGAAGCCCGTGCTGCGGCAGTACTGCCTCAAATGTCATGGCGATGACAAACAGGAAGCCGATCTGAATCTGCAGGCATACGGAGCCTTGCTGCGGGGCGGCAGCGGCGGACCGGTCGTCCAGCCGGGCCGTTCCAGCCAGAGCCTGCTGTTTCAGGCCATCACCAGTGCCGACGATGCAGCTCGTATGCCACCGGACAGCCCGCCGCTCCCACAGGAAAAGGTGGAACTGATTCGTCGCTGGATTGACACCGGTCTGCGCCAGTCGGCTGACAGCACAGCGATGGTTCAGGAACGCAAACTGAAGTTCACCCCTGCTGCACAGACTGATACTGCAACGGCAGGTCCTGCTGTGATGCCGGAGTCGCTGCCACCCGTAGCCATCTCACCTGTGACGCGGCCGTTTCCGGTGATCTCCCTGGACAGCAGTCCCCGTGCTCCGCTGCTGGCTGTCGCAGACCTCGATCGCGTGCGTCTGCTGCACGGGAATTCACAGCAGGAACTGGGCAGTCTCGCCTACCCCGAAGGTGAACCGCATGTGGTGCGTTTCAGTCGCGACGGAACCGTCCTGCTTGTTGCAGGTGGCCGTCCGGTGGAGCACGGTCTGGTGGTGCTGTTTGATGTCAGGAGCGGACGGCGGCTGGCTGAACTTGGTGATGAGATTGATGCCATACTTGCAGCAGATTTAAGTCCCGATCAGCAGCTTGTGGCCCTCGGGGGATCAGGACGAACAGTCAAGGTGTATTCCACCACCAGCGGCGAACTGCGATACCGACTCACCAGACATACAGACTGGATCACGGCGGCAGCATTCAGCCCCGATGGAAGGCGACTGGCGACGGCCGATCGCGCTGGAGGTCTGCATCTGTGGGATGCTGAATCCGGCGGGATCCTGCTGAATCTTGCCGAACACAGTGCAGCCGTACGTGCTCTGGACTGGCGAAGTGACAGTCAGATTCTGGCTTCCGCCGGGGATGATGGTCGCGTGGTGTGGTGGGATGTCAGCGATGGATTCCCCGCGATCAACAGGACCGATGCTCACCCGCCCACACGTTCGCCGGGCACCTATGGCAGCATTCCGAATGGGGTCCTGGCAATTCGATTTGATCGTCAGGGAAATCTGGTGAGCAGCGGACGCGACGGCGTTGTTCGACTGTGGGACATGGCCGGAAACGAACAGGCCAGCTTCCGAACAGATGCGGCGATTCCAATCAGCATTGCAGTGCTGCCTGACGGTAACACTGTAACAATCGGGGATTCTGTGGGCAGCACACATTTCTGGCAACTTCAGCAGGCAGAGCGATGAATCACAAGCAAATCAATCGGCGCGGCTGTCCAGGCTTCCGAGCACAGTCACGTCGTGGCGTACTGCAGGCCGGTGTTGCTGGCGCTCTGGGTCTTTCCCTGGCCGACATGCTGCGGCTGCAGGCTGATGAAACTCAGGCCTTCACGCAGGCCTCCGGGCAGCAACGCAACGCGAAAGCCCTCAGCGTCATTCAACTGCATCTCGGCGGCGGTTTCCAGCAGCAGGAATCTTTTGATCCCAAGCCGGAGGCACCGGTTGAGATCCGCGGCTCTTTTGGAGTCATCAGGACAAAATCCGGTGAAATTCTCAGCGACAATCTGCCGGAAACCGCAAAGATCGCCGACAAGGTCTCAATCATTCGCAGTGTGGTGGGACGCGTTCCTGATCACGGACTGGCCACCTATCATCTGTTCACCGGCTATCCCCAGACCGCAGTGATTGACTACCCGCAGATGGCGTCAATCGTCTCCCATGAACTGGGCAAGCGCGGCGAACTGCCGCCGTACATCGCAATCCCGAACAAGAACGCATTCTCCGGCGGCACCGGATTCCTCAGCAGCGCCTTCGGCCCGTTCGAACTGGGCTCTGATCCCGGCCAGCAGAACTACAAGGTACGTGACTTTTCTCTGCCCGACGAAACTGATCAGGAACAGTTCCGGCGGCGACTGGCAATCCGGAAGATTGTCGAACAGCGTCTGCGTCAGCAGCGAATCGAACCAGACACCCTCGACACCACCGACGACTTTTACCAGCAGGCCAGCACACTGCTTACATCACAGCAGGCACAACAGGCCTTCACTCT
>JALRDR010000597.1 GCA_023262145.1 Planctomycetaceae bacterium
CCTGCTGCGGACCCCGGTGGATCGATTTGTGCAGGCTCGGCTGGAGCAACGCGGGTTAAGTCTGCAGCCCCCGGCATCGTCGCGTGAGCTGACGCGACGCGCTTCGCTGGTGCTGACCGGGTTACTTCCCGAACGGACGTGGGAGTCTGCAGCGTTCTCACAGCAGGGCTTTCAGGAATTTGTGCGACAGCTGCTTGAGCAGAATGCCTACGGAGAACGCTGGGCTCAGCACTGGCTGGATCTTGCGAGATTCGCCGAGACCGATGGTTATGAGCATGACAAAGTGCGGGCCGACGCGTGGAAGTATCGGGACTGGGTAATTCGGGAATTGAACAAGGATCTGCCCTACGATCGGTTCATTCGCATGCAGATCGCCGGGGATCTGCTCTCTGATGATCCGGCAGACGCCATCGCCACACATTTCTGTCTGGCTGGACCGGACATGCCGGATATCAATTTGCAGGACGAGCGACGACATACTCTGCTGAACGAGATGACAGCGACGGTCGGGGAAGTGGCATTGGGACTGCAGTTCGCGTGTGCTCAGTGCCACGATCACAAATATGATCCGATCAGCACGGCGGATTTCTATCGACTGCGCGGAGTCTTTGAACCGGCTGTGGTCGTGCAGAAAAACGTGTCAGTCAGCGTGCTGGATCGCAGTCAGAACGGTGAAGTACTGAATCGAGTGATGCTGCGCGGTGATTTTCGCAGACCCGGACCGCTGCTGCAGCCGGCACCACCGCGCTGCGTGCAGTGGGAACCCTCTGCCCTCGGTTCGCGGAACAGATTCGATCGTCAGGCACTTGCTGAATGGTTGACATCCGCGGGTAATCCATTGACCGCGCGCGTGATTGTGAATCGCGTCTGGCAACAGCATTTCGGACGCGGGATCTGTGATGCGGCCAGCGACCTGGGCGTCATGGGGGTGGATCCGACGCACCCGGAACTGCTCGACTGGCTGGCGAACTGGTTCATGCAGAATGGCTGGAGCCTCAAGAAACTCCATGCACTGCTGCTGGATTCTGCCGTCTGGCAGCAACGCAGCCATCTGGATGTTGCAGCGACAGCTGAGGAGCAGGCTGCGTGGGCAGGTTCCCTGCAAGAGGATCCCGCTGGGGTCTGGTTGTCACGTTTCCCTCGCCAGCGGATGGAGGGCGAGGTTGTGCGGGATGTGCTGCTGCAGGTCAGTGGTCAGCTCAATCGTCAGGCCGGCGGGCCTGGTGTGCGACCGCCGTTGCCGGCTGAAATCCGAGCCACGTTGCTGAGAGATCAATGGCAGGAGTCGGAGGATTCTTCGCAACATGTACGCCGTAGCATCTATGTATTCGCTCGACGTAATCTGCGGTATCCGATCTTCGAGGCATTCGATCGGCCGGCAGCGAACCTGAGTTGTTCGCGAAGGGCCGTTTCGACGACCGCGCCTCAGTCATTGTACCTGCTGAACTCCGAATTCTCCGGGCAGATCTCGCGACGAATTGCAGAGATCATTCGTCGGCAGCGGTCTCAGACGGAGGAACAGGTACAGCAGGCATTCCTGACAGTCCTGCAGCGGGCTCCAGACGAACGGGAACTGATCGACGCCGGAACATTTCTGCAACAGTCAGGGAGCGGAGGGCTGGAAAGTCTCTGTCTGGTACTGATCAACACCAGTGAATTCATCTATGTGGACTGAGCTGCGGCTGCATGGAGGCGGGATAATGGAAGGAATGGCAGCAGGCGTTCGTTGTCGTGGCAGTCTGACTCTGACTCTGACATTGCTGGTCTGTGGATTGCCGACAATCAGTCTGGCTGCCGACACTGCTGTTTCCCACAACAATCGGGACTTTTCCGCGAGTACTTGCCACTGAGCAGTCCGGCGTGAGAACAGCCGTGAGGTCCCGCAGAGCCTTGCAGCCAATGGCATGAGCTTCCACTGCAAGCAGGTGACGCTGGTTCACATGGCCGCAGACAGTGGCCAGCAGCATGTGCCATGGCTGAAAGGGCGAAGACATGTTCGCCGCAGAAACAGGCCAGCGTCCGGAGGGGGCGGATAGAATCAAGTCGTGGAGATGCATTCATCTGGCGTCTCGAAACGCCGTGTATTCCCACGTTTTCAGGTCGGCACAGTTTTTTGATCATACGGCATCAGACTCACAAACGCGGTGAAGTCATCATCTTTATGAAAAACGTCACGGCGACCATTGCCCCGGTTCAGCACATGGTCAACAAACCCACCTCGTGATGCTCTGGATGTGCGCGGCATTCCCGAAAAGCTAACCGAACGACATCCCCACAAAAAGTAGAATGTCCCCCTATAGCGCCACCC
>JALRDR010000643.1 GCA_023262145.1 Planctomycetaceae bacterium
AGAATTTCACAATCTCATCCACGAGCCCCCCATAGTCGGCTGGAAACTGCAGCGGTACGACAGACTGCTGCTTGCCGATTACCATCCCGAATCCAGCGGCCTGCTCGCCTTCGTGAAGACCACGAAAGGTCCCGATCCGACCGTCATGCCAGATCCCGGTGATCACGTCACCACGCTCAGTTCGCACGCGACGAACTTCCTGACAGCCCTGCCCCAGTACGGAATAGATCGCCTCGATCCCATGCACGCCGTACCACGCCAGCTCCAGATGACCAGGCATCACTTTCACGGTTCCATAACAATCACAGCTGATCACCTTGTCATCAGCAGCAGACTCCAGAGCCCCCAGCAGAGACTGCTGATAACGCAGAGCAGATGCAGTGAACCATCGCGTCCCGCAGCGTTCACCCAGCTGCGCGATCTGCAATGCTGCATCACGATTGTGAGCAAGGGGCTTGTCCACAAAAATCGGCAGCCCCGCAGGAAACAACTGCCGCGCCAGTTCAAGATGGCAGCGACCATCCACTGCACCCAGTATGATCGCATCGGAGTTCTCGAGCACGTCTGCAGGTGTGGGATAGATCTGCACCCCCCGCTCGCGCATCTGTTCCGTGAATCTGGCCGCTCGCGAAATGCTCAATGGAAAGTCTGCACTGCCACCGGTCCAGCCGGCAACCACCCGCACCTGCTCAGTCGCAAGGTCCGACTGACCGCTCCGCAACAGATCTGTAAATGCTGTGCAATGTGATGAGTCGAGACCGACAAATCCGATTCTCAGCATGACGGCCTCCGCATCAGAATCCGCAGCAGTGCACCATCCTGTCAGAGCACATGTCAGGCCAGAACCTCGTCGATGCGATGACCGCCGTTGACGATCGGTACGGGACGTCCCGTGGGCGTATGGTGCACCTGGTCAGCATCCACACCCAGCAGGTGAAAGACTGTTCGCAGCAGATCCTGAATTCCATAGGGCTGAGTCGTCGGGTAGCTGGCCGTCTCGTCGCTGGCACCGACAACAATCCCGCGACGGATCCCCCCGCCTGCCAGAATTACTGTCTGACACTGAGACCAGTGATCGCGCCCCGCATCCTTGTTGATCCGCGGTGTTCGTCCCATTTCTCCCATCATCACAACCAGCGTCTCGTCCAGTATTCCCCGTTCATCCAGATCTGTGATCAGTGCTGTAAGTGCACGATCCGTTGGTGGTACCAGTGTCTTCTCATGGCTGGAGAAATTATCAAAGTGGGTGTCCCAGCTGCCATGGTCAATCCCGATGAAACGGCACCCCGCTTCCACCAGTCGCCGTGCCATTAATGCACACTGACCAATGGAACTGTAGCCGTAGCGTTCACGCATCTCTGCCGATTCTGCCTGCAGATCAAATGCACGTCGGGCTTCAGGTGCGGTCACCAGATCAACCGCTCTGGCATAGTACTCGCCCAGCGTTGCGGCACCGCCGGATGCCTGTTCGGACTGGCCAAGCTTTTCAGCCTGACGGAGCAGCCGCTGACGACGCTCAAACTGCTCCCTCGTGATTCCAGCAGGAATCTCCAGATCAGGTACTCGAAAATCAGCCTGCACAGGATCATTGTTGATGGTAAACGGAGCATACCGAGCCCCATAAAAGCCGGGGCCGCCCGGACCCAGCGGATTTGGCAGTTCAATATAAGGTGGCACTGCCCCGCGAGGACCAAGTTCCCGCGACACGATGGAACCAATCGAGGGATACAGCTCGTTGAAGGGAACCCCCTTCGCCTGGCCATCGGCAAATGACGGTGGATAGCCGGTGAGCACCCAGTGTCGGCCCGTCTGATGCGCATTATCCTTGTGGCTGTGTGACCGCAGAATCGTCAGACGGTCGACAATCCCGGCACTCAGCGGCAGCAGCTCGCTGATCTGCGTCCCCGGGACCACGGTGGAAATGGGCTGAAACGGACCGCGAATCTCCCTGGGAGCATTCGGCTTCATGTCCCACATATCGATGTGGCTGGGACCGCCCTCCAGCATGAAGAAGATGCAGGAACGCGCTCGGGGGGCTGTCGGCAATGCCGCCTCAGCCTGCAACTGCAATAGCGCCGGCAGGCTCAATCCGCCGAGCAGCCCTGTGCCGCCGATTCGCAGCATGTCTCGTCTGGCCGGTCGCTTTACCCCTGCTCTGTTTCTGCTTTCCGCCATCGTCCTGCTCCCGTTCACAAAACCGCAGCGATCTGATTTCTGTCCGTGATTCTTCTGTCAGTGATTAAATACAAACTCTCTGGTATTCAGCAGTACCCACAACACATCCTGAATCGCAGCATGAGTGGATTCTGCATCCGCGAAAGCCACCAGCATTGCTGCTCGCTCCTCGGCTGTCGGAAAACGACTCAACGTACACAGATATAATTCGTCCAGAACCTCCTCCGCACTTCGCCCGGAATCTGCCAGTTTGTGACTGCGACCCCGACTGCTGCTGATCTGCCCGATCGTATGCTCAGAATTCATCAGGTGCAGCGCTTGCGCGATACTTGGCTCCATACCTCGTTCACAGGAACAGACCGTTTGCCGCTGGGGACGACCAAATACCTCCAGAAATCGCGATGGCAGCTTATTGTCCCAGATTTCGATGGCACGATAACCAGCCGGCCAGCCGTTGAACTCTGCCGCAACACCAGTGGCCTGAGAAACAGCGTCCAGCAGCACTTCCGCAGAAAGTGGACGCCATAAGGCGTGCGATCCGTTGCGGTCGTCGCTCTGGTTTCCCTCATCCGCTGCAGAACTCAGCTGATATACGGCAGACTGAGTCAGCGTCAGCGTGAATGCCTGCAGATCATAATTCACATCAATCAGATGCTGCGCCAGAGCATCCAGCAGTGCGTCGTTGGATGCCGGATTCGTGGACCGCAGATCATCCACGGGGTCCACCAGCCCGCGTCCGAAGTACCACGACCACATGCGATTGGCAATTGTCCGAGCAAACCACGGATTTTCTGCAGCTGTCATCCAGCCCGCCAGGTCGTTTCGCCAGTCTGTACCCGGCGGTAACTCTGTTCGCGGCTGACCCAGTGGTGCCGGCAGCACTTCCAGACCGGTGCGCGGATGCGTCATTGCTTTGCCAACACCGCCGCTGATCTTCTTTCCGCCACCGGGCTGAGCCGCACGGCTGATGCCGGTGAAGTACCCCGCCCACGCAAAGTAATCCTCCTGACCCCAGCGTTCAAACGGATGGTGATGACACTGAGCACACTCGATTCGCACACCCAGAAACAGCTGACTTGTCGCTCGAGCAAGGTCTTCAGGAGTTGCGTGTACCTCGAAGAAACCCGCTGGCGACTCTCCAAACGTTGACCCCCT
>JALRDR010000740.1 GCA_023262145.1 Planctomycetaceae bacterium
GACAGCATTAATCAACGCGGCCGCCGCAAGGTGGATCACACCTTTCTCAGGCCCCACCCAGCGCAGCTGACTGTCACCGGTCAGCCTGCGATACAGCGATACCGGCTCCTGCATGAGCACATCCGGATCGCAGCCGATGAGCAGTGAGGCCAGAGATCGAATCGCCGCCACACAAAGCTCATTCCCCCGCCCAATCGTAAACGTCATTCCATGACCACTCAGTTCCGCGCTCTCCGTCCGTAGCACCACATAGGCGGCGGAGTAATCCGGATCCGGATTCATGGCGTCCGAACCATCCAGCTGCTGCGAGGTCGGAAAGCGAAGATCAAAAGTCTGAAACCCGGTAATTCGATGACTCATCTGGTCTGCTCCGCAGTTGACACTGGTCAGGGGCTGTCTGTTGACTCGGAGCATATCGCGGTCGGAATGATTCGCTTGCCTGTAACCGCGGCAGCAGATGAAATTCACCGAATCCAGGACGATGAACGCCGCAGTAACGCCGCCTGGTTCAACAGAATCCGGACAGCACAACAGGGAAGCTGCGTTCTCCAACCCCGGCTGGTCTGACCTGCCGCACGTATTCCGGTTCCTCCAGTCAGCTGCGGCCCGGTTGTCCTGCAGATCGTTCAGGTTTTTTCTTTCTCGGAGTTCTCGGGAAACCCGCAGGGAGCGACTTATTGTGCTCCGGACCTGCAGCATGCAGTGTGACACCCCCGCGAAGCCCGCTGCTCGGGGAGGCTTCTGCAGGAAGAGCAGAATCAACATGTGTAGTCCCGGGCGTCGATCCAGATGCGGGCGCTCGGCGGCATTCCACGATGTCCCCAAAGAATCTGAGCCTGTGAGTTGCCCCACAGGCTCAGTTGATTTCTGCCTGCTGCGGATTCGCAGTCTTACATCCCCAGCATCGTCCCTGCACTGCGGTTGCCACCACCAGTCTCGGCACGCTTCATCTTCAGCTCAACTCCTTCAAGGCCTTCTGCGGGCACGTCGACCTCCATATTGGCAATTGCCGTTCCGGAAACCGCCCCCATCATGGCCGCCGGATCTGTGGAGGCCATGTCGTCATCGCTGCCGACCTTGATGATGTACTTGCCGGGGACAATCCCGTCACCGGTCACGTAAGTTGTGGCCTCAAATGAGCCGTCTTCAGTTACTACGGCATAGGACGTTCGCGCGCCGCCCTCTCCTGACTCCGGAAGAAACTGCAGACTCACCGATCCATAAGGCTGCCCATCCAGCGTGACTTTCCCGGTGAATGGAACAGTTGCTGCTTTTTCAGCGCCAGCCCCATCGTTACCGCCACATCCAGCGATGACAATCAGTAACCCGGCACTGGTGACACTCATGAGTAACTTCAACAAAACGCACACTCCTTCATCTCCGCTATGACCTCAGGTGACCAATGCCACGCAGCGACGTTGTCCTGCCTGAACGATCACTCTGACGAGCAATAAGAAAGACTCC
>JALRDR010000750.1 GCA_023262145.1 Planctomycetaceae bacterium
GATGGCAGAAGCATGGGTATTTCCTGCCGGTCGCATCGTGGACACATCCGGAGCGGCAGCGACGGGGGACTTTCTGAAGTGGCCCAAAGCGGCGAATGAGTCCGTACCTGCACTCATGTACCTGATCGAAAGTGAGTTGCCGGATCTGCCTGCCGCGGAGAGTCTGGCAGCTGCACGTCTGACGATTCCTGTGACACGCGGGCATGCCAAAGCGCCGACACGTCTTGGCCTCTACGCACTGCAGGAACCAGCCACAAACGGGGCTGCTGTGCAGGAAAGTCAACTGGGGGACGCGCTGGCGACCGCGATCGTGCCAACGCTTGCCGACGACGCAGACTCGTGGTCACCACCTCGAATGGTCAGGTTTGATATCACGCGATACATCCAGCGACTGTTGCTGCGACAGCAGTCCGGTCAGGCGGCTCATCATGGGTTTGCGGTGCGGGTCATTCCTGACCGCAGTGTGGATGATGGCTGGACGGTCCGAGTGCATCTGCCGGAGACGGCAGCACCGCGATTGGAACTGGAAACGGCGCCGCAGAATTGATGTTGAACGTCCTGGGCAGCATGCCGGTGCATCCTGAGTCTGAGTGGATTCCTGCGAGCGTGATTCGGGCAAATACCTCGCCGCGCGGGCCACGGCAACCCCTGGCTGGCTGCCGTTCCGTGATTCCACGCCAGCTGCACACCGTCAATAGATTGCTGCAGCACAGCTAATGGTTGAAGGAAAACTCGGTGGAGTTCAGCAGACCCCAGAGGATGTCTTCGTATACGGAAGCATTCTGTGCCGTATCGCCAATCAGTGACTGCAGCGACTGATGTTCCTCCACCGTGGGGCGGCGACTGAGGGCAAGGATGAAGAGCTGGTCAATGATCTGATCCGGTGCCGTTCCGGCATTCAGCAGTTCCTGAATCCGGCCGTTGGCGTCAAGCCGGGAACGCAGCGTATCTCCAACGGCAAGGTGCAGTGCCTGCGACAACGTCGGTTCCTTCTTCGTTTCGCAGGCGCAGATCGTATTGCGGCTGGAGCGACCAAATGTTTCAAAGAACTGATCCCCGAACTGCGGGCCGCTGGTGTCACCGGCAACACGCGGATAAACATCGATGGCGCGAGTTTCAGCTGGAAAGCCGTTGAAGGTTCGTCCTTCACCGGTGACAGTCACGACGGAATCCATCAGAACATCAGCACGCAGTCGTCGCAGACGAGCATGGGAGAACTGCCGAGTATCGCCGGCGTTGGATTCGTTCGGCACTGCGCTCAGCTGATACACTTGCGAATTGCAGATGTCCCGGGCGAGTGAACGCAGGCTGAACTGCGAATCCACCAGTCGTTCAGAAAGTGCCTGCAGCAGGAGTTCATTTGTCGGGGGATTACTCACACGCACATCGTCGACCGGTTCAACGATGCCGCGTCCCAGTAATTGTGCCCAGATGCGATTGGCCAGATTGCGGCTGAAAAGCTGATTCTGCGGTGAGGTGAGCCATGCTGCCAGCTGTGGGCGTGGATCCCCCGTATGGTCGACCGGTGCGACCGCTCCGAGGGTCCGCGGCGGCATCGGACGCTGGTCCAGCAGGTGTCGGGCCGGCGGTGCTGTGGCATCGTAGTAAATTCGCTGTTCGCGTGGTTCCACTCCCGGCTTGCGTTTCATGCCGGTAAAGAAGCTCACAAAGCCGTAATAGTCATCCATTGTCCAGCGATCGAATGGGTGGTTGTGACATTCTGCACACTGAATCTGAATCCCCAGAAACACCTGAGAGAAATCAGCTGCAAAGGCCTGCGGCTGAAATCGTGGGCCATGGATAAGCATGGTGTACAGATTGGCCGGGCCGTTGATCAGATTACTGCCTGACGCGGACACCATCTCTGATACGAATTCATTCAGTGGCCGGTCATTTCGCATTTGGCTGCGAATCCACTCATAGAAGGCATCTGCCGCCTTGATATGGGTACCCACCGGAGCGTAGTTGCCGCCCATTACGCGCAGCTGTTCCGCCCAGATGGAGGTCCAGAGATCGGCGAAAGCATCGTCCTGCAGGAGCGATTCGATTCTGAGTGCGCGCCTGTCGGGACGCGGATCGCCCATAAAGGTCTGGTATTCGTCGACGGTGGGAACTCGACCAGCCAGATCAAGCGTGACCCGCCGCAGGAACGTCTGATCGTCACACAGTTTCGATGGTGTGATACGAAGTTGCTGAAGTCGGTCAAAGACCAGTTCATCGATGTAGTTGGCGGGTGTCAGGCTGGGCCACTCAAACCCTGCGGCCGGTGGCAGTACGATGACTTCAGCGCCGATTGTGAACCTGCTGAATCTCGCAAAGACATGGGAATCACCGGGGCCAGTTGCAGTGACATGGCCGCTGGAATCAATCTCCACCACACTGGCATTGTTGCTGTGGAATCGTGCCAGGCTGGTCACGTCACGACGAGAGCCATCACTTGAGAGAGCAAAAACCTGCAGTTCTTCTCCGGCCTGCGGGCCGTCAAAGACAAGCCTGTTGCTGGACAATTCCAGTCCCGTCACTTCCGGTACGTCGCCAGGATCGTCGGGAGCGCCTGCGACAATCCACTGTCGCAAAGTGTGGTAGTAATCGCTGTCTTCGGAAAACAACCGTCCACCCGTGTGTGGCACGGCAGCAATGGCTTTCCGCAGAAGCAGACTGCGATCCGGCGCAGCGATGTTGATCCTGCGTCCGATCAGTTCCTGGGTGATGGCAAAGTAGTCGCCTTTGGGGTCGTAGCCGAACAGGGAGAGGTGAAAGCCGTCCTTGCCGCGAGCAGATCCATGACAGGTGCCGGAGTTGCATCCGGCGCGAAACAGAACCGGCATTACATCGCGGCGAAAGCTGACTGCTGATTCGTCTGAGGCGGTGACCTTCGCTTCATCAGCGAGGGTTGCGGAATACTGCAGCAACAGCAGCGTAAGCAGAGGCAGGAAGGCTGGTTGTCTCATGTTGGTGTTCCTGAACGGACAGCTGCGCAGGTGATGATTGAGCAGTCGTTCACTCCAGACTCGGATCAATTCGCAGGGTTCCGCGGCCTGTACGCTGAACGATCTGCTGATCGCCCGCGGGGATATGCACTTCGCAAAGCAGCCCACTGGCCTGGCCCAGGAGGGCTTCACTCGCAGCGCTGAGCTGAAAGGTCACGTTTGTTGATTCTCGTGTGATGGATGGAAACGGCTCCACGACCGTAACGCCGCGTGGCAGTCCCAGCAGACGCACTTCCGCACTTCCTTCGAAGGGTGTCTGCTGACTGACAGTCCAGACAAATGCCTTTGATTCACCGCGGCGGATACTCTCCGGTTCCGCTGCCAGTTCAACATAGGGCTGTGCGATGGTGACGTCGATGATTCGGGAAGAGACGCGGACATGACCGGTGCCCAGAAAGTCGTCAATGTCTTCCCGGCCGCTGCTGCCGATCACGTACAGCGGCACTGTTGTCAGCGGGGCATTTGCCTCAGCACCCAGTTGCAGCACACATTCCGACTGGTCGGGTGGCAGAATCAGTGGAGGTGGGGTGGATACACTTCGTGGAACGTCGCCACAGCGAATTGTTATGGGCCCGCTGAACCCCTGGTGCCGAGTGACATGGACCGGGACGGCAAGTTCTCCGCCTCGCACAAGAGCTGCTGACGGTGGGTCAACGTGGACTGAGAAAGGGGCCGGTTCTGTAACTCCCAGCACATAGCGATCCGTTCGCACAGTTCGCCACGCATCGCCTCCGGAATGGTTGATGAACGGGACATTCTGCTGGCAACGAGTCTGGAGGATATGTCCCGTTTCGACCGGACGTGCCTGCAACGTAAACACCGCGCCGGCGGTAGCAGCGGTTGCATCCGCTTCGAACTGCAATGGCCAGCGCGTCGCTGCTTTTGGTATGAGTGAAGACACCAGCCGCACACCTGCTGGAAGTCCGTGAGCCGTCAGTTCGTAATCACAGGGAACAGCGTTCCACTGACCCTGCGGAAGGCTCACGTCAATTGTCCAGCGGTTGCCTCTGGGGATCGCCAGTCCGGTAACGCGTGTGGATTCGGTCCAGTCGAACGTTGCGCTGGACAGAAGTGTCTGGACCACGGTGGGAGGTGATTCAATTTCGATTCGATAGACGGCTGTCGGACCGCCGGAGCCGCTGGGGTCAAGAATCTCCAGCTGATATTCCCCATCATGCGCAGGCTGCCAGACCACTGACGGATCGATGGCCTCCTGCAGCCCGCCGCCGCTGCGAAATCCGGTGCCGAAAATATCGTGGTCACGCAATGGAGAGTCATCCAGTTCCACTTCAGCCGGGCCGAGCGTTCCATCCGGATTCAGCGGGCGAATCAGAATCACCGCATCAATGGGCGAACCCAGCGCTGCGGCGAACACCC
>JALRDR010000793.1 GCA_023262145.1 Planctomycetaceae bacterium
TCTGATGTATCTGCTGAACGAACTTCATAACGAGCCGGGAGCGGTGCGGATTCCGGTCTTTCTGGACAGTCCCCTGGCTCTGAAGCTCACGGAAGTTCATCGTCGCCATACGGAGATCATGGATGCCGGCGTGCAGCAGGCTCTGCGAACAGACGACGACGTCTTTGATTTTCCTGGCCTGATCAGCATTCGCTCACAGGATGAGAGCCGAGCTCTGAATCATGCTCCGGGCCCGATGATCATCATTGCTGCCGGGGGAATGTGTGAGAATGGTCGCATCGTGCATCATCTCAAACAGTCTGTCGATGATGCACGGAATACGATTCTGATCATCGGATTTCAGGCTCGGCATACGTTGGGCAGACAGCTGATCAGGGGCGGACCGGAGGTACGTATTCATGGCCGCCAGTATCCTCTGCGCGCACACGTGGAAGTGCTCAATGGGCTTTCAGCGCATGCTGATGCGGAGGATCTGAAGTGGTGGCTGGACGAGCTGACCGCCCGCGGGGGTGCTGGTCAGGTGTTTGCAGTGCACGGGGAGCAGGGTGCTGCGGAAGGGCTGGCCTGTCTGGCCGCAGACTGTTCAGCAGAGCCCCCTGTAATCCCGCAGCACGGTGATACGTGGGAGCTGTGAGCCTGATCGTGGGGCAACCTGCGGAGGCTGTTGTGTTGTTCCCCGGTTGCCGGGGCAGAGATTCTCAGGGCTGTTGAGTGGAGCTTGCGGCTGTTTATCCTTGCAGGCAACTGGCGACGGCATTCGCTGCTGTTTCCAGATCGGTTTCGTGGTGTTCGCTGCTCAGAGAAATTCGCAATCGTGCGGTGCCGGCGGGCACAGTGGGCGGCCTTACGGCGGGGATGAGCAGCCCGCGCTGACGCAGTTGTTCCGAAACACTGACGGCGCGCTGGTCGTCGCCGACCGCAATCGCGATGATCGGGCTTACGGCAGGATTCAGTTCCTCTGCTGCAAGCTGGCCGCCCTCCGCTGCAGCAACCTGGATGAGTGGCAGATTTCGTTCGCGAAGCAGGGTTCGCAGCAGGCGTGCATTGCGGTGCAGGCGTTCACGACGTGCCGGCTGTTCTGCCAGCAGGCGCAAGGCTGCGGTTGCCGCATGGCAAACAGCAGGCGGCAGGGCGGTGGAAAAAAAGCGACTGCGGGCGCTGTTGGCAATCCACTCACAAAGCAGCTCACTTCCTGCAACAAATCCCCCGAGGCAGCCGATGGCTTTGCTGAGTGTTCCCATCCGTACAGCGATCCGCTGCTGTGTTCCTGTCAGTTCACAGACTCCGCTGCCACGAGCCCCGAAGATTCCGGTCGCGTGGGCTTCATCGACCATCACAATCACATCATGCTTTTCGGCAAGATCGCAGATTGCGGGCAGGTCCGGGATAGTGCCGTCCATACTGAACAAAGCATCGATGACCAGCAGGACCTGGTCGTATTGCTGTCGTCGTCGTTGCAGTGTCCGGTCGAGTCGTGAAAGTCTCGCACGATCAAAGACCAGGAATTTCGCCGGGGAGGCTTTGCAGCCATCAATCAGGCTGGCGTGATTATCCCGCTCGCAGAAGATCGCATCAGCCGGGCCGGTCAATGCCAGGAGTGTACCGATGTTGGCGGCGAAACCGGAAGGAAAGACGGTGGCTGCCGCAGTTCCTTCCACCTCCGCAATGGCCTGCTCCAGCTGCAGCATGCGGGGAGACCGTCCCGAGATCAGCGGGCTGGCACCAGCTCCCGACTGTAGCAGCGCACTTTCGGAGAACTTCTGCAGAACTTCCGGGGCGTGGCAGAGACCGAGATAATCGTTGCTGGAGAAATTCAGAAAATCCCGGCCGTCAATTCGGCAAGTGACCGAATTCGGACGGGAAATTACCTGCTCTTTGCGCAGGC
>JALRDR010000798.1 GCA_023262145.1 Planctomycetaceae bacterium
GAGGTATCAGAACCAGCGGACGCTGATGAGCAATTGTCATCCAGTTCCTGATGCTCAGCGAAAGCGAAGATCACAACTGCTACCAGCGGAAGGCTCGATCGGGCTGCAGATTGTATTTGCCATGATACTGTGAGTCATCCATCGTCAGCAGCACAATCGCTTCGACGAAGCTGATGATGGCGGGGATCAGTGTGATACACGTAAAAAGATAAACCAGCCCCCAGCCCCAGCTTCCGTGATAGAATTTGTGCACGCCAAGGGTCCCCACAAACAGGGCCAGCAGCGCAGCTGTAGTGCGGCTGCGACCCTGAATTACGGACTGGCCATTCGCTGCCAGTGACTCTGCGGCTTTTTCCCGCAGATCAGAGCCACAGGCTACGCACATGATCTGATTCTGGCGGAGGCCAGTGCCACAGGAATGGCAGAAGCTGCGTTCCGCTCGGGGAGGAACGCCACAATGCGGGCAGGCCACCGCCTTTGCTGATACGGACTTACCGCAGCTGGTGCAAAATGACGCCGCACCGGTGGGATTGACGGAAACTTCTGCTGTGTGAAGTGCGGGGATGAGCCGAGCTGACGGCTGCCCTCCGCAAAGGTCAGAGAGTTCCGGAATCAGCTTCGCGGGGATCCAGTCGGCCTGTCCTTTTTTCCAGACGAGTGTTGTGCCTTCGATACTGTAATTGGCGAGGAGCGTTCTGATCGCATCAAGGGTGACCGGACCCAGCTGGCTGGTTCCGGAGGCATAGAACCACTCAGCGGCTGCCGGCTCCACTGTCAGCGCAGTCTCAGGATGAATCTGAACGGGGCTGAGTCGATCGATGCGTTGTGCGTCTGCAGCCCACTGGCCCGTGAGCTCCGGCATGTCAGCGACTCGTGACCAGATGGCGCCGTCGGCAGAGATCTCATGATGTCGTCCAAGCCGGTTCCGACGCATCATCGCCACGATCTGTGGGTGTGTGAATGGTCCCTGAACCTGTCCACGAATGCGAATGTAGTAGGATTGAGACATGGTGCTGAAATCCGCGACTGAATCTTGTTCACTGCGGCGGCAGTGTCCCGGAAGAAGACCGGGGTAGTAACAGATAAACGGGGCGTCCTTCGCGTGGCAGGGCAGTCACCGGGTTTGCAGACTGTGAAAGTGCTGACCGCTCTGTGAAGCTGCCAACGGTCGCCATCACAACTGGTGCGGCGGCGGTTGTCTCATGATGGAAGACAACAAGCGGACCGCTGTTTGTGGTGAGCTGCAGATCGGGACGGAACGAAACAATCCACTCAGCGCGAGCATTCTTGTGCGTCCATCCCACCCAGCGGAGCTCAGCCAGATTCTCGACTGACGACAGCGTCTGCGTGAGTGGGAGGGCCTGCTGCAACTGGTCACGG
>JALRDR010000856.1 GCA_023262145.1 Planctomycetaceae bacterium
GCCTGCGATAGCTGATTTGCACAAATGGGCATAACGACGCACGCATCTGGTCTGCATAACCGGAAAAACCGGCAGTCTTCCATCAGTTTACTCGGGGGGGCAAACGCGGCGGGGGTAATTCGCAATTTGAGCCAAATTGAAACAGCCGATTGACCTAAGTGTTTGGTTATGGGACGTCACTGAGAATTCAGTCAGCCTGTATCATCGTGTGAGGTGGTTACTCATGTACCGTTTATCTGCATTGCTGTTTGTGGCCCTGGTGAGTCTGCAGGGCCACGCATCGGCAACGATTGTGGTATGGTTGTCACTGAACGCCGACATGACAGGCGGACCTGGGATAAATGACTATGTTCTGATTGATGAAGCGTTTCAGGGAGATACGGTTGGTGGATACACGGCCACGGATTCGGACTTTCTGTATGGAGTCTCTGACCTTGTGGTTCCGTTCAGTGATCCCTTTGTTCTGGGAACGCCATCTGTCGACGCATGGACGATTACTGGCCTGACGGGAAGCAGTGCAAATACCGGAGTGCAAGGGACTATTGACCTGCTGACAGCTTTCACCAGAGACGGCGGGGCCGGTTCGCTGTACATGCGCATTTCAAGAAAAGACATCATTCTGACGGAAGATCCGGAGTTTCTGCTGGCGGGAATCGGCGGTTTTCTGGATCTGCCGGATGAGTTCACTGTGACTCGGCGTGCTGCGATCGATCCGACGAATCAGTATTTTAATTTTGGAACCGGAACGACCGAAGTATCGGGTACAGCAAGTCCAGATTTCTTCGGGGCGTTTGATTTGTCGAACAGTGCCCTGCTGAGCGGATACTCATCGCCATTTTCAATGTCGCAGGAACTTGTGATTACGGCGACAGACTTTGCCAACGGAACCGGTGGTGCATTCAACGCCGAACTGATTGCTGGTCCGGTGCCGGAACCAGGGCACTTCGTTCTGCTGACTGCGGCCGCAGGCTGTGTCGCTGTCTGCCGACGGTTACGAACTCGTCAACAGCAAGTGTGATTGCTGCTGCCTGCGATTCCGGCTGCAGGTCAGCCGGCGCTGTCTCAACGACATAGCCTCCGCGGGAACTCCGGATGTCAGACTCACCGTGGCGTGAGTTGCCCGATCCCACTGTGCCGCCCTGATGTCTGAACAGCCGGTGATGCCGACCGGCCTGCATGAAGTCGCTGATGCAGTGGCCAGGTCGTGTGGAACCCCGGCTCAGGCGGAAAAGCTTGCTTTGTTCCTGCAGGTAATGCTGCTGCAGTGCGCATGGTCTGTACAGAATGGTCTGTACAGAATGGCCTGTACAGAATGGCCTGTACAGACCGCCTTCAGGGAAACGCGCACAGCAGTGCGAAAACCTGCCGTGCCACTGTGTTAAAAAGCCTCAGATGAGATCAAGATCCTGCATGAGCAGGTCGAGCAGGTCTGCAGAAATCAGATCAACGAGACCATCGACTCTCGCAGCAGACGCCATGACATCGATCGTTTCGCTGGCATTGCTGCCGGCTGAATCAGTTACTGCGGTGGCATTTCTGTCGTCGTACTGCATCAGGCTGATCGCAGCATCGTTCTCGGGGGTTACCCATGCGGCGTCAATCGTCGTTGTGAAGCACGGAGCAGGCTCAGAGATTGAGGGCCTGAGGTGATCTCTGGTATCTGTCAACATCAGTGACCTCAGATCACGGTAGACTCGCCGGACGGCTTCCTGCTCAACCATTT
>JALRDR010000931.1 GCA_023262145.1 Planctomycetaceae bacterium
CCAGACGCTGGATTTCCTGCAGCACCAGACTGATGCTGCGATTGGTAGTGATGTACATCGGGCTCTCGAAAGAAAACGGACGTGTCTGCCGGCAGGCGTGCAGCCAGCTGCGGTGGTCCCGCAGCAGGGCTTGTCAGACGCAGTGTTCGGGATGCCATGATCGGGACTGTCCCGGTGGCTGCTGCGGTCAGTTTCGCAGTCGCCTGCGGACTGTCTGCGGGCCGGACGTGGCATGCCAGTGGGCTCAACGCGGGCTGTCCGTCAATCCTCTGCCTTCATATAACGTTCCTTGAAGATACGGTCCTTCTCAGCCCGCATCGTCAGCCCTTCGCGATACATGTTGATGAAGTTTTCAGCGCGCTTCCACGCCCGGGCGAATTTGTCCTGGACTTCCACAAACAACAGTGCAGACCAGTCCCAGCCGCCCGGATGCCAGATGTATTCGTGTGTAAGCAGATGGATGTGATTGTATTTCTCAAGGTTCTGAGTCACCACGCCTTCACGCCACGACTGCGTGCTGTCGCTGATGTATTTCATTTCGGTCAGGAACATCGGGTCGTAGGTGTCGATCACTCCGGGAAGCGAAAACGTCTTTCCCGATCGCATCGGCATGTGCGACGACATCGCATGCACCTTCGTGCTGAAGAAGGTTTCAAACAGGCGAATCTGAGCCTCTGCGGTGGCAGCGGCGTCCATCCCAAGCCGCTCAAACAAGGCCGCATCGTAGTGCAGGCCGATGTCGTGACCCAGATCCAGTATGCGGCGAATCTGAACCGCCTCTTCCTCCTCGAAGGGGTTGTAATCGCTGGTCTGCAGCAGAAAGAATGTGGACTGAATGCCCTCGTCTGCCTCAATCTCCGCCAGACGCAGCGCAGCCGGAATACTGAATTCCACATCGTGCCGCATGATCACGAATTTCGGGATCTCAAAGATCTCCCGGCCCATGGCGTGCACGTCGCGGAAACAGATCGTGCGATGCGAACCGCGAATGGCCTGCATCATCTCTCGATAGTGGTCCGTGGTGAAGTCCCGGCCCGGATCGTTGCTGCGAATCACTTTCATGTGCCCAGTCTCATTCCCAAACTCAAAGTTGATCGATTGCTTTCCGCTGGTTCTTCTGCCTGAACGCCGCTCGCGGCAAGCGGCAGGTCGTGGTCCAGCAGATGTACACAGGTCTGATCTCCTGTGGCCACAAAACAGGTCCCGTCGCGAAACAGCTCCGTGACCGTCCCGGCCGGTTCCTGGCACCGCAGTCCTGTTGTTCCACAACGCCAGATGGTGTATCTGCTGCCGTCGAGCGTGGTGAACGCGCCCGGGTATGGTCGCGTCTGGGCACGGACCCAGTCAACAATGCGGGCTGCGTTCCATGTCCAGTCGATTGCACCATCGTCAGCGGTTCGCTTTGGATAGAAGCGTTCCGGTTCCCCGGAGCTGTTCAGGGGCTGCAGTTCAATGGTACCACTCACCAGCTCCTGCCACCGGGAGATGACTGCGTGATTGAAGACGACTCGCGCTTTTTGCTGTAGCGTCTGAATGTCATCGTGCAGTTCGACGGGAATCAGCGGAGCACCCAGCAGGTCACCGGCATCCGGCTGATCATTGTAGCGGAAGATGTGCGCATACAGGGATGTCGCGCCCTCAATCACGCTCCAGTTGATCGGTGAGCGGCCGCGACCGTTGGGAAGCCGATTGGCACAGGCATGCATGCCGAAAACACCGTTGCGATGCAGGTCCAGAAACCACTGCGGAAGCAGCCGCTGCCAGCCAATACAGAAGCCGACGTCGGCCTGACAGTGCTGCAGAATGGACTGGTCTGCCGGATCCGCAAGCTTGTAGCTGTTCGATACGTGCACCGGGATTGTGGCCCCGAATTCAGTCTGCAGATCGGCCCACGTGGGCACGTGATTGCGAGCCGCCACGTCGGCGGAGATGGTGACGATTCCGGCCACCGGGCAGTCGTGTCGCAGGAGCGACTGCAGGAATTCAGCGGTGTTTTCCCGGCAGCCGATGACGACCGCACCTCCCTGCCAGTTAACCGGTTCCATGACACTCCTTTTTGTCTGGATTTGCTGAGTGCACATTCATCCCGAATTGCACTCCTTCAGATCCTGGTGATCCATCCCCCTGCCGTCAATGCTGCTGCGGAAGTTTCGGAAACGGAGTGCTGCGGGTGCTGAAAATCAGAGTTGGTAAGCTGACGAAATCAGGGCGTTGAGACCGCGTCTGATCGGGCATGCAGTGGCCGATTCAGCGTGCTGCTGCGGAGCACGGGCGTGTTGCTGCAGCGGCAATCCGGGCAGCGGACAGGCAGGGACGAAGTCCGTCAGGGAAGCAAGCCGAAGCTGCAGACGCGGGACATCGCCCAGCAGCAGTGGCTCTTGGCAGCCCAGCTCGCCGGCAGACCAGCGTGCCGGCCGAAACGGCGTGGAGGTTCCCGGCATCAGTCACGGGGCGGTGTTTGGTAAGCACACTCAATCGGGTGTGGTGTAAGCACACGAGTTTGGGTGTCCAGCACTGCGCACCAGCCATTGAGAACGGCGTGGATCACCATCAGGTAGCGGTTTCCCGCTGCAAACTCAAAGGGCTGTGCAGCGTCAAAGGGAATCTGTCCAGCTTCACTGCTCACAAACCAC
>JALRDR010000986.1 GCA_023262145.1 Planctomycetaceae bacterium
TGGGGGGCATTCCGCGCGGGATCAGTTCCTTGCTCATTTTGGCCCGGGGCGGTTCCCGTCCAATGACGTGGAACAGGCCAACATGGAATGGATCTGGCTGCTGGGTGGCCGTGCGGATATTCAGGGTCCGGATGTGGAGAACATCTTCCCGGGTCGCTGGGGCGAGTCGGAGATGGTGTACAACACATGGAAGCCAGGGGGCACTCGCCTGGTCAGCAATCTGCCGCGTCCCGGTCTGCCCGGATCATGGGCTCAGACCGGAACCTCCGGCGTCCGTTTTGGTGGTGGTCTGAACGGTATCGGAACGAACGGGTTCGATGACAATCTGGACAGCACCGAAGGCGAGGCGGATTCCAGTACAGGACGGCGTCGTCCGTTCGGGCATCCGCTGGATTACGCGGGTACCGGCACCACCACCACGGCCGCCTGGGGCAATTACCAGCAGGGATCGAATGGCGGTCAATGGACCGCCACATCCGGCAGCCCTCTCCAGGCGATCATGCACCGCGATCCATCCATCACAGAGCCGGAACGCTGGCTGCGGTACTACGGCTATACGCTCAGCCGCGCCATGGATCAGTCTGTTCCGCGCTACGCCTTCGGCCAGAACGGTACTTTCGAACAGGGGGCAATCACCACGACCGACGACCTGATCGCTGACCCGGTCTACGACGCTCTGTTTGAGGATCCACTTGAGACGATCTTTGATCCTGAATTTGCCCGCCGTGAATTTGACCGCATCTTCAGTGTGGATGACATGCTGGCGCTGCACATGGATCCGGCGGATCAGCCCGCGGATCTCAGCCAGCGTCTCTCAGAGCTGGCCCCGATCGCTCTGGAGAACACTGCGGGGAATACAATCCGGGAAAAGTTCACCACGCTCAGCAGCAGTCTGCGAAAGTTTATGATCCAGCCCAATCCGGCCCGAGCCTGGGAATTCACCGCCGATTCGGATGGAGCCGACCGTAACAGGGACGGCTATCCGGACGGCGACGGCTACGCTGAATTCCCACCCGCGTTCGGCGAACCGCCGGGAACGATCCAGCCATACAGCAAGCTTGACCCCTTCCGACCGCAGGTACGGCGTCTGCTGAAGAGCGAACTGGGGGAATCTCGCGAACTGAGTACTCAGCTGCCGCTCAGTCTGAATCACCTGCTGGATGTGGAACGATCGGCTCAGACGCCTGACGAAGGAAGCCAGCCGGTGCAGTTTCTGCGGTACATGCAGCGGGCAGGTTTGCGTTTCCGCCCGTTGACGGAGCATCCTGCGGCGACTGAAGGAACGGCGGTCACAGGGGTTACCTCAGTGCCACAGTACGATCCCGCCAGTCCGGTTGTGTTTCCGCCGGTCACGCCGGAACAAAGGGAATACTGGGCACGGCGTGATCGTCAGCAACTTTGCCGGGATATCTACGTATTGCTGTACACGCTTGGTGGTGCTCAGCAGGTGGATGTGAATGGCAACCTGATTACGACTTCAGTACCTGATGCCACTCAAATTCGCAATTACCTTGGGCCAAACGATCCTGATGCTGCAGAAGGTACGGCGTTGTACACGCACGAGCAGTTGCGGCAGATGGCGCAGTTTGCGGTGAACCTTGTGGACGCCATGGATACGGATGACGTGATCACGAAGTTCGAGTACGACAAGAATTTCGGTGACGGATGGAATCTGGATGACGATGCATCATCGGTGGAAGGAAGCCAGATCCTGGAGGCGGATGCCAACTTCGCGAAGATCACAGGCAATGGTCGTTACCGAGAAGACAATCGCGAACGTGGTGTGGTGTACGGCGTGGAAGCTCAGTCGCTGGTGATCAGTGAGGTGCTGGCTGTTGGCACGGAGGTCCCCACTGCGACAATGGATCATCCGGCGACACTGTATCCGGATGATGTGGGCCGCGGGCACCTGTTCATTGAACTGCAGAATGTGCAGCCCAACGCCGTGGAGCTGGCCGGGGATGCGAACAACACCCTGAATAACGCCGTCTGGCGACTGGTGCGACATGATCGCCAGAATCTGAATGACCCTTACGGTGGCACCGGGAACGGTGGTCAGCCATATCGTGCCTTCGCGTTTCTCGACAACGCGATTACTCAGACGGTCGTTCCCGGCGGGCAGCGATTTACCATCGCCACGGCATCAGATAACTCGGTGGTCAGTAGTGATCTGTATGTGGATTACGACCTTGATAACAGCTTCGATCTGATTGCGCCGAACGACAACACCGGGGCCGCCCTGCCGACGAACGGCACGAATACCACAGATCCCAATGCACCGGAGCTCAAGCCACGCTGTGACCTGGACCTGGTGCACCCCGATCATGCTCCGGCGTTTCAGATGGTCAACCAGGCCGGGAATGTGACGACGGTTGCCGGTAGTTTTCTGGAGGACATGAAGCAGTACCAGGGAAATCAGGTACTGGGTGATCTGCTGGGCGACAGTTTTCCGGACAGCGGCCAGCTGGGATTTGATCTGGTGCTGCAGCGGCGAGCGAATCCGAATATGCCGAAGCTGGCTCACGGGAATGTTCCCGGTCAGGATCCGAATCCGTGGGTGGATGTGGATGTATTCCGAGTGCGTTTCCGCGACCTCGGGATTCAGGATGGAGATACTCAGGGACAGCTGCGGAATAATCGCCTGAACAACATCCTCAGCGGCGAACGTACCGAACCATTGAATGCGGCGTCACGTGCGGACTTTGACGGGACACCACCGCCAACTGATCTGCGTTACAACACGATCGGGCTGAAGAACAGTCGCACTCCGAATTCCCTCTCGATGTGGCAGCCGCATTTTGACCGCGATTTTGCGTCTGCCGGGGAACTGCTGCAGCTGCCGCTGTGCAGTCCGCTGGAACTGACCAGTGTGATTGAACGGCTGCATCGATCGCCAACGGATCAGGCCCAGCCACCTGGTGCGACGGCAGCAGATCCAAAGTATCTGACAGCGGCCGCAGCAAAGTTTCTGCAGCCCGATTTCCGCAATTCGGGCCTGCAGCCCGGGCGCGAGTTTGCTCGCGATAATCGCTGGTATCGGCTGTTCCAGTTCATGGAGGTGCCGTCGCGGGTGCATCGTATGCTGGGCAACTATCTCACGCTGGACCGCCTGCCGGGCAAGCTGAACCTGAATACGTTGCGGCACTGGGAGGTGTATGCGGGGCTGATTGACAATCCCGTCATCATGGACCGGGACACGGATCTCAACTCGGGGCGGACGACATTGGATCGTACCCCGAACGAGAATGGAAATTCAGTGGGACGTGATCGCTGGCATGAGTTTCTGCTGGAGCGTGATGGAGAGTTTGTGGCAGGATACGACCCACGGCCTGGTGTGCAGTCAGCAAAAGCGTACCTGTTGCCCGGTACCGCCAATGCCAGGCCGTTTCGCGCGCCTGGGTCGACAGGAGTGTTGAGCGATCGGGTGAACAACGATTCAGACAATGGGCTTGAAGGAACGATCCTGCGCACGTTCACTGCTGACCGACTGGACACTGGTGGAAGTAGTGCAGACACGAACCGCCACTGGCTGGAAGTTGGGACTTCTGAGCAGCATCGCAATCCAGGTTCTGCCAGCCTGATGCATCAGCATCAGGTTCTGACAAAAATCATGAACAATACGACCACGGTGAGTAATGTGTTCGTTGTCTACGCGACCGCAGGTTATTTCGAGGCGACAGAACACAAGATCAATGGACAGGGAAGCGGGCTTTACCGCATTGGTTCCCGAATTGACCTCGACGTCAACGATGGAAATCCGACGAACCCCGGCTGGGAGCAGCGGGCCGTGTTCATCATTGATCGATCGGAGGCATTCCGTGCCTGGGATCCGGGATCGGGAAATGTGGACTGGAAGAAGCTGGTGAAGAGCGAGGTGTATCTGGATAACTGATCACCCGGGTGGCAGATGTTGCATTCCACTCCAGTGTTGCTCGCGTGTAATGTCTCAGAATGCTGCAGAAGGCATATCAGCGGCGGTAGTCCGGCGGTCTGTACAATCAGATTTCTGCCATTCAGCCGCAGTGAATCAGGTGTTTTTCAGTTTTTGGTGGAGTTTCTGCCCGGAACTGACACGAAATTTGCGTTTTGATGTATCTTGTGAGAAACAAAGTGACGGCCATACTGGCCAAACCTGAAGCAGTTTTTTCATCATCAATACGGGCGGCGGCCGGCCTGATTCTTTCTGGCAGACAGCTGTTTCCGGTCAGGCAAAATACCCAGAGGAGTAATCAATCATGCAGACGCGTCGTCATTCCGTCCCGTTGAAACCTGTTCGACGCGGATTCACTCTGATTGAGCTGCTGGTTGTGATCAGCATCATTGCCACACTGATGGCTTTAATCCTGCCGGCGATTCAGTCAGCTCGCGAAGCGGCTCGACGAACACAGTGTCTGAACAACATGCGCA
>JALRDR010000887.1 GCA_023262145.1 Planctomycetaceae bacterium
ACTCGATGCCTGCAGCATGATCAATCGCGCTGCTGTCTCCCGTTCCTGGTGGCAGCCCGATCGCCTCCGGTTTCGCCAGAACCATCCGCTCTCGCCGCACATATCTCAGAACGGAGTCCAAAGGCAAACGCCGATGCCCTCCACCCGTCTTCTGCGCGGGGATCAATCCTTTATCCACCCAGCGTTTGAGCGATGATTCACTCACACCAAGTGCGGCCGCGACTTCTCGAGGTGAAAAAAACTGGCTCACAGCAGTCTGGTCCTGTCGAAAAGACAGCGGATGGGCCGGAATGACCTGATCCATTCCACTGTTCTATGCATTCGAGACATAATGGCAGAAAAGCGGACTGCTTTTTCTGGAATTTTTCTTTGTTCTGCCAGCAACCACACAAACGCTTCAACACCCAACTGCCGAATCGGCCAATTCGCTCAGACTGAGCAACCCACCGGAATCAAGACATAAACCATTCATATAATGGCACTTAGAGCACGGCAGAGAACTCCCGCGAGAAACTGCAGGGATGTAAACGGCAGTCCTGGCAGGCAATTCGGAAATTCTGGTACAGAACCGGACCGTTCACCCGTCATCCTGGGAAATACCGTCACAACTGAACAAAAGCCCCTTACTACACAGCGTGTCCGGAGCTATCAGCGAGTCCGAGGCGACCAGCTGATTGCCCCCATCCCTGCGTTCAGTATACCTGTGTCAGGGCACTGCGGTTGGCAGCAGCGGACTGTCTGCTGCCGGCATCAGAGATAACGGAAACTGCTCCTGCGCAGCCGCTCGCACGATGTTCAGTACATCCGGATCCTGCGCACTGCTGACACTCGCTGAATTCCCCCCCGACGCACTCAGGACCAGCCAGCGTCGATCCTTGAGTAAGATCTGCACTCTCATCACGCGGGCGAATTCAGCGGTGACTCCGGCTTCCCGATTCCCGAACACCTCATCCCCGATCCGCCGCATCATGGGCTCGATTCTGCGTGCCACCAGACTCAGTTCAGACTGCACATCAGCCCGAGTAAAATAGCTGCGGAGTTCCGTCTGCAGCGTCTGATTCTGCACGATGCTCTGTCTCAGCACGGACAGCACGATCTGCTGCAGGCGATCGTCGTTGACCGCGGTCTGTATTTCCCGACGGATTTCCTCGCGAATTCGTTGATTGCGGCTGACTCGTTGCAGAATTCGCTCCATCACCACCACGACGTTTTCGGTACGCGCTTCGAGAGCAGGGCGAATCTCCCGCGCCAGGAAGCGTTCGAATTCCTGGCGCACAGCATGCCGTTCCGGCAGCGGGGAAAGATCGTACAGGTAGCGCCATGTAAACGACCACAACGACACGCGATCCCAGAGTTCACGTGCCAGTTCCATCGCTTCCGGACGCACTTCCTCCTCCACAATTGGCAGAATCTCTTCACGCACCAGGGGCACCAGCCGCCTGCGAATCACTTCGCCCTGATAAAGTTCTGACAGCTCTGAAAAGCGGGCGCGATGATTTTCCATCACCGCTGGCAGTTCAGTTTCGACCGACCGCAGCACCAGCCCGACCGACTCGCGCATCAATGGCTCCAGCTGCTGTTCCACGGCAGGGCCATTTTTCTGCCACTCCTCGGCAAGGATGGCGCCGATGCGTTCCCGGATTTGCGGCGAGAGCAGAGTTTCTCCGACCCACTGCAGCGAGCCCGGAGTCTGGTGGTATTCCAGCTGGACGCCCTGCCTGAGAAGTTCCTGACCAGCTGTCGCATCCAGCCGCAGACTGCATGCGGTTGTCCACACAGGAAGCAGTCCCTGTGTGCCGTTCCCCAGTACCTGCCCGATCTGCAGGAGTTTCCCGTCCGGCTGCCTGCGAAAGACAGGGTCACCCGGAGCAAGGATCAGTGGCAATTCGGACTTTGCTGGCAGAGTGATTTCATTTCCCGTAAGCCATGCACTCAGGTCGCGACAAAGTCCCCCGACACGCTGCAGCCCGCCGCTCCGCGCGGCAGCGGAATTCAGCAGCCAGAGGATCGCTCCGCCCCAGATGAGCAGACCGATCAGCAGGCGAATCTGCTGAACACCCGGCAGAAGTTTCACGGGAGTCACTTTCGGAGAAGATGCGGGGCATTTCGACGACTGGACAGTCCTGTCGACAGCTGCGGCTATTATCCGCAGAAAGGGCCTGGAAACAAAGTCGGATTCCAATGTTCCGGTTCGTGGCGGACAGCATGATCGCTGTTGAAAAAACAACGCCGTGCCCTGAAGATACCGTTGCCATGCGCAGATGCGGAATGGTCCCGGCTGACTTCCGTATGGGATGCAGAGCAGAACTTTATGTCACTGATCAATTCGTCCATTCTGGCTGGTCTGCTGCTGGCGGCAATTCCTCTGGTCCTGCACCTTGTCATGAGGGCACGTCCGAAGCGGATTGAGTTTCCGGCCCTGCAGCTGCTCCGCGTGCGGCAGGTGTCCAATGCCCGTCGGATGCGGCTGCGTCAGGTCCTGCTGCTGGCGTTGCGTGCACTGCTGCTGCTCGTCCTTGTGCTGGCGATTGCACGACCTTCATTGCCGGCCGCCGACTACGGACTGAAGTGGTGGGAATGGGCAGGCCTCGTGCTCGCCGCTGTGCTGGCCGTTGTACTCTATCGCTGGTTACTGCAACGACAGTCCCGGGAAGGATCAGCACGCAAGGATCCTGCCCAGCAGGCAGCGCTCTGTCGCGTCTTCAGTCTGCTCAGCGGTCTGCTGCTGGCAATGGTGCTCACCGGACTGCCCTGGGTGGTTCGCGTTCGCGCAGAACTGCTGTCACCCGGCAGCGATGGTTCACATCAGGTGCCTGTTTCCGCAGTCTTCCTGGTCGACAACAGCATCAGCATGAACTACCTGCGGGAAAGCAGGACGCGTCTGGAATACGCGGCTGAAGTTGTCCAGCAGCAGCTGGAGCGATTCCCGCAGGAAAGCCAGGCGGCAGTGGCAACACTGGATCAGGACGAGCCGATTCTGATTCAGGCGGATCTTGCCGGCCTCGCATCCCGGACCAGCTCCATCAGCCCGACTGCTGTACCCGGCACACTGAATCGCAGACTGAAAGATGCCATTGAAGCTCAGATCGAGCATCGTGAGATGCTTCAGCAGCAGCTGGGAACCGGTGGATCTGCCGACCGCTTTGCTCGCGAAATTTACATCCTGTCGGACCTGAGCCCTGCGTCGTGGCAGATCCCCGATGAAAGCGGGATTGCCGAATCCCTGGCAGCTGCTGACTGGCTGCAGGTGTATGTGGTCAATCTGGCCATCCCTGACGCCATAAATGCCGCCATCACCGAATTGCAGATTGGCGATCAGGCAGCTGTTGCCGGACGTGATCTGGCCCTGAGCATGACCGTCAGTTCCACCTCCGGTCTTCCGGAAGCGTCGACTGTGGAAACGATTCTTTCCGACAGCTCCGGCCGTGAAATCCGCAGTGGCGCCCCCGCACTGGTCAGGCTCAATGGTGAATCCATGCAGGTGCGCACATCAATTCGCCTGCCGCATGATGTCGGCTGGCTGCAGGGCACTGTCCGGCTGACAACCAATGACCCCCTACTGGAAGACAACTCCCGATTCTTCACGGTGCGAGTGCAGCAGACACCCCGTGTTCTGCTGATTGCAGATCTGGCGGACGAAGCAGTCTATCTGCAGAACGCACTGCAGCCGGCTGAGCTGTCACGCCTCGGAATCACACTCTGCGACTGCCGCGTCGAGACAACTGCCGCTGCCGGTGACCTCAATTTTTCTGAGTTCGATGCCGTCTTTCTGTGTGGTCTGCAACGTCCGGATGATTCCCTCTGGACCAGAGTCACAAACTATGTTCGCAGCGGAGGCGGGGTCGTCCTGGTCGCCGGTTCGGATCGCATGCAGCCAATGTTCTGGTCTTCAGCTGCTGCCCGAAATGTTGTTCCAGCCACACCGCTTACGGTTGTTCGCTACCTGACTTCACCCGGATACCTGCGACTGGACTCCGTCCCGAATTCGCTCGGGCGATCTCTGGCTGCAGATGAGTCGCTGCGTGTTGAACTGGGCACTGTGGCATTTGATCGCTGCTGGGCAGTCGAACCTCAGGAAAACACCTCGGTCATTCTCACTCTCACCGGACCCGGAAATCGACCCGCTCTGCTGGAACGCCAACTCGGCAGCGGACGTTGCCTCATGTTTACTTCAGCCATGGATAATCTCTCCGATCGGGGCAACCTGTGGAACAATCTGGTCAACAGCTGGAGCTTCCTCGCATTTACGGATGAACTGGTGCGGTACCTCACAGTCGCCCGCGATCAGCAGACCAGTTTCATCGCCGGTGCTCCGGTCGATTTTGAGATCCCGCCCGGCGACCGTTTTGAGCAGTTTCTGCTGCAGCGCCCGGGAATGAGACAGACTCGCGGAACGCTCCCGGCTGACTCCAGCATCGTTCTGATCACCGATGCTCATGAACAGGGACACTACAACCTGCGACCGTTCGAATCCACCAGCGAATATCGGGCACCGTTCTCCGTGAATATTCCGGATGCGGAATCGCAGCTGGACCGCGTGGATGACGAACAGTTGCTGCAGCTGCTGGGAAGAGAACGCAGCACCATCATCAACAACCCTCAGGACCTCGCATCGATCGTCCGCGTCAGTCGAGTAGGAATCGAAGTCTTTCCGATTCTGCTGGGGCTGCTGTTGCTGCTGCTCTGTGCCGAACACATCATGGCAAACTGCTTTTACGATCAGGTCAGCGGCACGGAACGCAACACCCTGAGCGGCAGCGGTGACACCCTGCAGCGCAGAACCACTGCCGCAGGACCAGCAAACGCCTGAACCAGGGCGGTTCGATTTCCGCTTTGAGTACTCACACAGACGCTGTGCTTCACTGTCCAGTCTGATCACTGTCCAGTCTGATTACTGCTGGCATGACTGCTGGCC
>JALRDR010001081.1 GCA_023262145.1 Planctomycetaceae bacterium
TTCATCCCGCAGGCGGAGCTTTGGCAGGCGGCCAGCGGGACTGGATTACGGTAGTGTCGGGGCTGCCTCGTTCAGGGACTTCACTGATGATGCGAATGCTGGAAGCCGGCGGGATACCTGCGCTGACGGACAGCCTGCGGATTGCTGATGAGGACAATCCGAATGGGTATTACGAGCTGGAGGCCGTGAAGCAGACAGATGCTGATGCATCATGGACGGCGAATGCTGCCGGAGCTTCCGTGAAGATGGTGTTTCGACTGCTGCGGCATCTGCCGGCGGATCGAAAGTATCGGGTTGTGCTGATGCGCCGCGATGTGGATGAGATTCTGCGATCACAGCAGGCGATGCTGCAACGCAGCGGTGTATCTACAGAGATTGCTGATGAGCAGATGAAGGAGATGTTTCGTCGGGAACTCCTCAGTTTTTACTCGTGGCTGCCGCAACAGGATCATCTGCAGGCGGTGAATGTGAGTTACAACGAACTGCTTGCGGATCCGCAGCGAATTGTTCGGCAGATCAATCGGCATCTTGGCGGTGAACTGGACTGTGATGCGATGGTCCAGGTGATCGACCCGGCGTTATATCGTCAGCGAGCAGCATGAGCGACTGGTTTTGTTTGAGGGGTGGTCAACTGCGATATCTGACCTTGATGATGCGGTGACACTGGAGCTGTTGATTTACCAATTTCTGGATGGGGTGCGGCATGAGTTTTTTCGCCGGCAAGACTGTTCTGGTGACGGGGGGATGTGGAACTGTCGGGCGCGAACTGGTACGGCAGTTGCTGGACCTGCAGCCTCGTGAAATTCGTGTCGTGGATACGAACGAGTCCGAGGTGTTTTTTCTGGAGCAGGAACTGCTTCAGCATAGTCGCCGGAATCCTGAATCACAGGTGAGCAGTCTTTGCCAGCTGGGGGATGTTCGCGATGCTGACAAGCTGAATCGAATGTTTGCCGGAGTGGACATCGTGCTGCATACGGCGGCACTGAAGCACGTGATTCTGTGTGAACGTGCGCCATTTGATGCAGTACAGACAAATATTCTGGGTGTGCGCAATGTCATCGAAGCGGCGCTCAACAACGATGTGGAACGGGTGATTTTCACCAGTTCCGACAAGGCCGTGAATCCCACCAACGTGATGGGCACTTCCAAACTGATGGGCGAACGGCTCATCACAGCCGCAAACAGTCTGCGTCTGCAGGGCCGCACCATCTTCAGCTCCACACGGTTCGGCAATGTGCTCGGATCACGAGGGTCGGTGATTCCGATCTTTGCCCGACAGATTCAACAGGGGGGGCCAGTGACGCTGACTGATCGGCGAATGACGCGGTTCATCATGACACTGGAAGAAAGCTGTCGGCTGGTCCTTTCGGCAGCTGAAAAAGCGCGGGGTGGGGAGGTGTTCGTGACAAAGATGCCGGTCATTCAGATTGCGGATCTGGCGGAAGTAATGATTCAGGAGCTGAGTGGTCAGTATGGGTATTCACCTGACAGGATTGTCACGAGTGAAATCGGTGCCAAGCCCGGGGAGAAGCTGTACGAAGAGCTGATGAGTGATGAAGAGACTCGACGTACGATCGAACTTCAGGAGATGTTTGCGGTGCTGCCGGCATTTCGCAGCGTGTACGAGGAAATCAGCTACGAATATGAAGACATTGTCAGCCAGCAGCTTGATGAAGCCTACGTCAGCAGTCCGGAGAATGCGATGACTCGGGAGGAGCTGGCTCGTTACTGTGTGCAGCACGATCTGCTGTCACCGTGGATGGCTCAGCCGGCACTGATCCCGCTTGCGTGTTCACCGATCGACACTGAGAAAAGGCGCGCGGCATGAGCTGCGGCGGGGGGCCGTCGGGTGCATGCAGTCAGCAGCCGTCGGCAAACATGGACCCTGCTGCATCAGACGGCGTTGCGAATCGTGATGCACTGAAAACCACCATCATGCGTGGGGCAGGGATCCTGCTGGTGTATGGATCCACCACAATTGCTGCGCGGGTGCTCGGAGATCTGCAATTCGGGGAGTACCATTCTGCGCTGGGGCTGGCGATGCTGCTGGCTGCGCTGGCACCACTGGGGACGGATCGTGTGCTGGTACGAAATCTGTCCGTACAGGATGATGTGCAGCAACGTCGTCATGAGGTTGTGATTACGCATCGATGCCTGCTGCTTGCGACACTTGCTCTGCTGGCGCTGGTGATTCCCACTGGGATGATGCTGGGGCAGCTGGGGTATCCGGAATGGCAGAAAACGGTGCTGCTGTCGGCACTGCTGTTCCCTCCGCTGAGCCTGCTGTGGCTGCGGCAGTGGGTCGCGTTGCCGCTGGTGGGTTCGTTTCAGGCACTGGTTCCGGAGCAGATACTTATTCCGGTGGGTCTGGTGAGCGGACTGCTGGCAATTCATGCCGGCGGCGGCACAGCCGGAGCAGTTGAACTGGCTCTGCTCAACACAGGACTGATGCTTTGTCTGTGGCTGGCGACGACGCGTTCACGGCAACTGCAGCCTGTGTACGGAGGACTGCTGCGGCGGGTACTTTCGAAGCTACCGGCTGCGGAGCTGCGACACTATGCGTCTGGTGGGCTTCCGTTTCTGCTGGTGGCAGTTGGTGGAATCCTGTGTCAGCGGAGCATGCCACTGGTTGTAGCTGCCGGAACTGATTTTGCGGCAGTTGCTGCGTTTTCCTATGGAATGATGGTGGCTGGTGCAGCGGCGCTTCCGCTGGGTGTTCTGAACATTGCTCTGGTCCCCCGTTTTGCGCGGCTGTGGCAGAACAACCTGTTGCAGGATGCGAATCAGCTGGCGCGAGATTCAGCCGCGATTATTTTCTTTGCAGGGGTATTCCTGGGAGCGCTGATCTGGCTGTGCTGGCCCATTCTGCTGTTGTTTATCGGCCCCGATTATGTGGCGGTGACACCGTTGCTGCCGTGGCTGCTGGCAGCTGTCCTGCTGGATTGTCTGACAGGGCCGACAGTTCCGGTGATGCAGACAATGGGGCTGGAGGGCGACTACGGACGACTGTTGCTTCTGTACACCCCGATTCAGCTGGTCCTGATGTACTGGTGCAGCGTGGAATGGTCGTTAGCAGGGGCAGCCGGTGCGTATCTGGCCGGGCGAGGACTCTGGAATGTGGCCATCTTTTGTCTGATAGCGAAGCGGCGGAGCATGGTCCTGCTGCCTGATTTGCAGAGTATCAGACGAGGAATGGCGTGTCTGCGGAGTCGGACAGGTGGGGAAGCTGTGTCGCAGCGCGGCGAAGCCACGATGACTACTTCAGATAATCGGGCGGCCTGACCCATGAGTGAGCAGCAGCAGACTGCGGGAAGCAGGGCCTGTCGGGCTGCTGTCGAACAGTGGAAAATGTCTGCCGGTACGGAACGCGTTCTGGATGTGCGGTGGCTGGTTACCGCTGCAGAGCCGCCTCGGGAGTACGTTCGACTGACAGAAGTGGCCGGTGTTATCAGCGACGTAAGGCAGATCCCGGATTCCGAGCAACAGTCTGCTGCCCCGCTGATGCTCTTTCCACCAATGGTGAACGCGCATACGCATCTGGAGTTTTCCGGACTGACTGAGCCTCTCGGACCGCGTGATTCCTTTCCCGGCTGGATTGGGAGTGTACTCCAGCATCGCAATCGTCCGCAGCGAGATGCTGCCAGTGAGATCAGCAGTGGACTGCGGGAATGTGAACGCGGGTGTCTGCACACCATAGGAGAGATTGTGACAGCTGCGGAGATCTCGCAGTATGCCGAATCGAATGTGCTGCAGAAGGTAATGTTTCAGGAAGTGATCGGGCTGAGTGCTGCAC
>JALRDR010001140.1 GCA_023262145.1 Planctomycetaceae bacterium
TCCTGCCTGCGGCAGGAATCAGCATCCTGCGTGATATCCTGCCCGGAAATGGACGCAGCCTGTACAGCGGTGGCATCGGCCATGAGAGTTTCGTGGAATTCAATGGACTGCGTTACTTTGGAGCTGACAGCGGCAGTACAGGCTACGAACTCTGGCGGACGGATGGAACAGAGGCCGGAACAGAGATGTTCCTTGAACTGCGTCCGGGCGCTGGATCCGGTGCCCCCAGTGCATTTCATGTGGCCAACGGAAAGCTGTTCTTTGTCGCCACGAACAGCGCGGGGGCAAGATCGTTGTTTGCAACCGATGGCACGGTGGACGGAACGATTCAACTTGCAGCAGCGGGCGTTGGCATAGCGCTGGGTACGATCGATACGATCACCTACTATTATAAACCGGGTCTGATGGCCACATCCGGTGAATTCTGGAGAACCGACGGCACTGTTCAGGGGACACGGAAGATGTCCGCCGGTTTTGCCGACGGGGGATTTGGCAGCTCCGTGATATTTGATGGGACGATTTTCCTGAGCGGGGATTCGATTTCTCAGCCTCGCGTTCTTTATCGGATCGATTCCACGACAGATTCGGTTGTTGAGATTTCGGGGACGCCGGTATCGATCGGCGAGTTCCGTGAGGTGGGCAGTCTGCTGTTCTTTTCCGCAGCGGAATCTGCAGGAGGACCACTCAAACTTTGGAAGATGACGTCCGCGTCGGCGACTCCTGAGGCAGTTCAGACTTCCGGTACAGCTGTGGACAGTCCGCAGTTTCTGACCAGCGTCAATAACACCCTGTATTTCTCAGGAAGAACGACAGCCGAGGGTCATGAACTCTGGAAGAGTGACGGCACAAGCTCCGGTACTGTGCTTGTGAAGGATATTCAGGCGGGCAGTTCCGGCAGCGGCGTGCAGTGGCTTACTGCGGTCGGGTCGACGTTGTATTTTTCAGCAACCGACACAACCCATGGTCAGGAACTCTGGAAGTCCGATGGAACGCCAGGCGGAACCGTCCTCGTGAAGGACATCGCATCAGGAGCGGCGCATGGGTCGCCTTCAGGACTTGCAGATGTCGGCGGTTCGCTTTTCTTTGTGGCGGTGAATCCATCATCCGGAAATCCCAATGCCTGGCTGTCAGACGGTAGCCCCGCGGGGACGCAGCCCATCGACTCGACGGTGGTCCTGCTTCCGGAGAATCTGCGGCGGATCGCGGCGACCACGTTTCTCTTTTCCGCAGAAAACAACACTTTCGGTCGTGAACCGTTTCTGCTGACATCAGGTACTCAACTGGCCACACCGACCATCGCTGCGTCTCCGGCAACGACGAATGTCCAGCGTCCCGCTCTGACCTGGAATTCAGTGACGGATGCAACACGTTATGAGGTCTGGGTACGAAATACTTCGACAAACATCAGTCCTTATATTCGCACGACTGTCACGACAAATACCTTTACCCCAACTGCTGATTTGGGGATTGGAAACTTTACGATCTGGGTTCGGGCCCACGGGAGCGTCGGTACATTGCCTTCCGCCTGGTCATCTCCTCGCAACCTCGCCGTCATTTCGTCGCCGGTTCTGAATCCTGTCGAAACTGACCAGGCCACTGGGTTTCCGGAAATCAGCTGGCCTGCACTCAAGGGAGCCTCGATGTACGAAATCTGGGTCGATCGAATCGATGTCCCAACGTCACATATCAATGGGCTGACCACTGTGTCGTCTTCCCGATATGTGGCTCAGTTCCCCAATGGCCGGTATCAGATCTGGGTGCGAGGCATTGCCACAGATGGGTTAAAGGGATCCTGGTCTTCCGGACGAACTTACAACTCCGTTCAGGTTCCCGGACTGACCGGTGGCACCAATCCAACCTTCGATCATACGCCGACCATCACCTGGACAAACGTTCCTGGTGCAACCACTTACGAGGTGTATGTTCTGAATCTGAAGACCAGCGCCAGGGCTCTGCACCAGCAGGGTATCGCTGGAACAGCATTCACGTGGCCTGCGTTGACACCATCCCGATACCGTTACTGGGTTCGAGTCACAGGGTCCACAGTCTGGAGCCGGCCCGTCGATATCTCGACCGATGGTCGCACGACTGTGCTGGGACCGATCAATTCAGCTGTCGGTAATCGTCCGGAGATTACCTGGCGAAAAGTCGATGGTGCGACTCAGTATCGGATATGGGCCAATCACGTGGGCGTTCGAGATCAGGCTATCTCTCAGACTGTGGCAGCAGACAGCAACGCGACATCCATTGAGCGGTTCGTGCCGTCTGCGCTCTCCCCAGGGAGCTATCGCCTTTGGATTCAGGCGATCGGTCCCTATACGGCGTCATGGAGTGTCCCTGTGGACTTTGTCATCGGCTGATGGCTGATTCCGCCCTTGCTCTCCGTTGTGAAAGCCAGGTGCCACCCACCGGCGAAGCCGATTCGGGTACCAGTCACCTTCGATCTGCAAGAACTGGGCGCGGCAGAGTTGTTCGGCGTCGGGGGCTGGCGGCAGTCCTGCGAGTGAGCATCCGTATAGATTAAGCGACGCACGGATGTTGAATTCCGTGAACATCAGGTACGTAACGTCGACGAGTTGAAAGGGATCTGTCGGAGAGGGAGTGGTTCTGGTGCCTCGTGCTGGTGCCACTCACTGTCAGGCAATCGGAACGTCAGCTGATTCCGTTACCACCCGTTCCCCGTGTCCAGGTCTGGTTTTAATCAGACTCAGTTCTGGAGTCACTGTCAGCTGCAAGGCAAACTGCGCAGCAATTGTGTGTGACTGGAGCAACATCGCATCCGTCGGCAACTGATCCATAAAAAAACAGCCCGGATCTGAGATCCGGGCTGTTGCAGTCAGGCAGTGATTCTGCTTTTCGATCAGGGCAGGAATGGCAGGAAGCCAGGATTCGGCCAGTTCGGTTCCGCGGCACTAATGATGTTGTAGTTCCCGTTATAGAAGGCGTTCTGGAAGTGAAAGCTCTGGTGCCACCCACCGGCGGAGCCATTGTCCGCGCTACCGTTCCTATTCGATGACTGCAACGAAATGCATACTACCATTCTCAAAGACGTGATTATCGTGCGTCACGCATTTCCATCGACCAGCCTGAACGAGCGATTCCACTGCTTTTTTCGGCGGGGTCAGGTCGCGGTACGAGGGATTCCACTCATTGGCAAACACCAGTCTGCGACGCGGATTCATCACCTCCGCCAGGTCTTCCGATAGTTTGCGAATTTCGGAAGGAGACAGATAGTAGAGTACATCGGACAACAGACAGACGTCGAATTGTCCACGAGGAAGGTTACGGCGAATATCCTGCACGACAAGCGTCACGTGAGAGTACGCATGACACCTCTCTCGCGCTCGACGAACAGCTTCGTCCGATAAGTCACAGGCTGTAACCGAGATTCCACGAGCGAGCAGTTGTTCAGTGAGAAAGCCTTCGGCACATCCGAGTTCAAGCACATTTGTGATTGGCCAATCCGGAAACGCAGCAAGAATTCGCTCTGCCCGAACCTGATGTCCAGCATCGCCGAAATATCCCCACGAATCTGATTTGCCCTGCCGATACCGGCACCGAAATTCCTCAGGGGACCATCCCATTCCAAGCAACGTCCGAAGACGACGTTTCAGTCGAATCCACATACTGACCTCGAGTCAAAGCCATGTTCAGGACGTGTGAGCTTAATAATTTGCAGCAGCAAGAACAACCAAGATCGAGAGAGCGGGACGTT
>JALRDR010000035.1 GCA_023262145.1 Planctomycetaceae bacterium
GATTGACCGGGCACCGGTGGCGTGGACGGTCTGGTTATTTGATGCATCGGCTGCGGGGCTGCGGCAATCTGAACTGCTGCGGCTGACCCCGTTTCCATTGTTTCCGGAAATACTGCTCCTGCTGTTGTTGCTGAGCTGGGGCCGTCAGGCAGGTCAGGACGGCGATGAACAGTCTGGCGAGCATCGCCAACGAACTGCCAGCTGGTCGTGGGCGGAGCTGGTTGTGCTGCTGAGCAGTGGTGGACTGTGGGTGCTTTACGTTCTGCTTCCGTTGCTGGGAAGTCTGTTGCCGGGCATTTCCGGGCTGTTGTTGCTGGCGGAATCCGGTGGGATGGTGCAACGGACACTGGTTCAGATGGGGGTTTCTCTGGGATTCGCATTCGCGGCGGCCGCCGCCGCTCTGGCTCTGGCAACGCGACTTTTGAGAGAGCGGCAGCAGGGGTTCCGACGAGTCCTGCTGTGGTTGATCCTGTTGCCGGGGCTGAGCGGAAATCTGGTGGTTGCATTATTACTGCAATTCAGTTTTCAGCTGCCATTACTGCTGGAACTGCGGGACACTTTTGTTCCGTTGCTGGCAGGGCTGGTCTTCAGTGTCCTGCCAGGGGCGCTGGTCATGGTGTTGCTCCTGCGGAGTATGAGCAGTGAGTCGGCAGTGCACTCCGCGGAATTACTGCAGCAGTCGTCCGGACTGCCGCGAAGGCGTGCTGCTTCCCGACTTCTCTGGGAGCTGAGTGATGGGCGCTGGGTGATGGCATGGCTGCTCACGGCACAGTGGTGTTTCTGGAACGTTACGGTCTCCTCCATACTACGACCGCCGGCGATCGAGCTGGTCGTGAATCGTCTTTATAACGAGATGCATTTTGCGCGAACTGAATCGCTCCTTGGGCTGACCTTGCTGGCCACAATTGCCCCTGCTTTGCTGGCAGTTCTGTTGCTGTGCATCCTGCGAATTGTACGCAGCATCGGGAGCCGCAGAGATCCGCTTGCTGGCGGGGAACACACCGGGCCGCTGCAGTAAGTTGAAATGCGTTCTGAGTGCCGCTCTGTTGCAGTGGTGCGCAGTTTTGCGGAGGGGGCGCACGGCGGTTGGGTATCTTCCGGGTGTGGCTTTGAGTAGTGTGAGGCAGTGTGCGCGCGAAAAAAAAGCTCGCAACGCTGGGCGTTCCGAGCTTGATTCCCGTCACTACTCCGACAACCACAAAGAAACCCTGTGGTCGGAAAACATAACCATCACTGAACAGTACACAGACGAAAAGAATCGTCGGCGAAACAAATCAGGTCAGCAGATGCAGAGGAGAGCTTTGGATCCTGAGGCAGCCCGATTGCTGCCTTGTCCTGGTGATCGTGATGCCAACGGATCAGTAACGACCGCCACCACCATAGCCGCCACCGCCGCCACCATAGCCGCCGCGACCGCCACCACCACCGCCACCACCACGGTTTTCGCGAGGACGAGCTTCGTTGACGACGATATTCCGTCCGTCAAGAGAAGC
>JALRDR010000041.1 GCA_023262145.1 Planctomycetaceae bacterium
TTCCTTTTTGGCGGCGATGTTGTTTGCCGCCGCACGCCTGTGTGCACCGGCCGGCGCTGCCAACTGTTGCCGTCAGTCGCTGCGATCGCCAACGCGGACGGATTTTCTGCAGGCATGGCTCACATCGAAGGGAAGCAGGACGCGGTCCGAAGGACCCGGATGTCGCTGCAGTCGGGCTTCAGCAAAACAACAAACAGAACAGGAACAATGCCAAAAAGATCAGCCCCAACATGAGTCGTGCCTCCTCTGAGCAATATTGTCTGTAAGTTTTGCCACGCAGCAAATGCGTGGGGCCTCAGTCAGGCCAATGTTACGTCCACCGCGAACGCCGAGTGTTGCCCCACACGTCAGAAGATGGCGATGCCTCTGGAAACCACGCGATGAGAATTGTGGCCGAGAGACATGTGAAACACCTGGTCGAACACACAGGTGGCGCTTTCCTGTGCATGTTCAGGCAGCTGGCAGCACTCCCCAGCACATCTGCATCGGCTCCGCAACATATCCCCATCACATCCCCATCACGTATTTGAGCAATTCGATTCGCTGTCGCTGATCCAGAGTTTTGAGCAGACTGGAGGGCATAAAGGAGTCCTGTGAGATCTGCATCTCATCAATGTCATCTCGGGAAATCGTTTCCTGCTGATCCAGCGTTCGCACCGTGATTGTCTGCGGCGTTTCTGATTCGATCAGTCCGGTCACGATCCGCCCAGATGTTGTGATGATGATCCGCGCCTGATAGTTCCGCCCGATCACAGCATTCGGGTTGATGACATTCTCAACCAGATAGTCAATGCCCCTGGCTGAAGTGCCCGCGAGTGCCGGTGCGATGGCCGGACGGTCGTTGACCGGCAGGTGACACTGAGCACACAGCTTCTGGAAGTGCTGTCGTCCGGCATTGCCGTCGTAAGCCCAAAGGGGAGCGGCTTTCCACGCAGCGGACAACTCCTGAATCTGTTCGGTAAGTTCCGCAGACGATTCCCGGAGTTCCCCCCATGCCTGACGTATTCGCTCATTCAGTGCCTCATTTCCCGCAGAGGTCATCTGACGGATATGGAACGAAGTCAGTTGCCCCCGCTGCACTGTTCCAGCCGCGACCGCGTCCAGCAGCATGCCTGCCCACGCCGCGCGACTGCTCAGCACGGTCAATGTCTGCTCCTGCAAAGCTGCCGGCTGGTCAGCAAAACGCTGCAGCAGCGCGTCGGGAACTTCACTGCTGTCGAAGGACGCCAGCGCAGTGATCACCTGTGCGTTCAGTTCCGTGATCGGCAACTGCAGCAGCAGAGCCTGCAGGGTCGCTTCGCTCCGGTCGCCCGCGAGCACTGTGATGGCTGCCCGACGTGCATTGATGTCGGTCTCTGGATTGCGCAGACGTTGCTGCAGTCGAACTGTCAACTGGCTGTCACCGAATGCAGCACCGATGGATTCCGCCAGATTGCGGACTGCTGCGTCGTCTGCGTCGTACAAGGCAGTAGAAAGCTCCGGCCAGGCCGCCGGGGCTGCCACGCCACGCCGTCCGCGCAGTGCAAGTTCAAGCAGTTGCAGGCCGGACTTCTGTTCAGCAGGAGCTGCTGCAGCAAGCTGGTCCAGCAGTGTGGCACGACCGGCGTCCGTGTTCTGTGCCATGTACCAGCGGGTGAGATCGCGGATTGCAACGCTGGGGGTCCCGGCCGCAAGTTCAGCAGCGGCTGCGGGATGCTCCGCCACCAGTGGTGCCAGCGCGAACCACACCAGCGACGGCAGATCGCGATCTGTATCCAGGTCACTCCGCATCGCCAGGGCATGCGCCAGCCCGAATTGCTGCGGGACGGGCAGGTGTGGAAGTGCCGAGGCAAGGGATCTGGCGACGAATTGTGAAGCATCGTTCGCAGCCAGACTGCTGAGTTCATCCAGCACAGCCGTAGCCCCGTGCTCGACCCCCAGCTGGATCGCCCAGCCACGCACATATTCATTCGTGTCAGTCAGGACCTGCTGCAGTGTGCTGTCATCCAGCTGTTCCGTGACATGCAGCGCCCACAGTGCTCGCAGCCGTCGCGGTGGTTGCGGGTGCTGGTGAACCATCCGCTGCAGATACCGGATCGCCTGCACAGACAGTGGCCGCTGGGCAGCCCGTTCGGCCAGCTGCAGGCGGGCCATGCGGACATACCAGTCGTTCTGATGCAGCTGCAGTTCCGCCAGCTGCAGGTCGGTCATTGCGGTCAGGTTGACGTCGGCCGGTTTCCAGGTGGCATCGTACTTCAGACGGTACATCCGCCCATTGCCGCGATCCCACTGTTCCGCATTGGGATTGTGGCAGTGCCGTGGATCATACCAGTCGCTCAGATAGACGGCCCCGTCGGGACCATACTGCAGGTCGATGCCGATGTACTGGCGGTCGCCGCAGAACAGCATGTCCTGCCCGGCGTGCAGTGTCTGAAAGCCACCGGCCAGCGGGACGTTGACCTGATGATTGATCTGATGACCATGCAGGTTGTGGGTGAACAGGTGGTCGCGATATTCCTCCGGCCAGTTGTCGCCCAGATAAATCATCGTGCCGACGTGGGAGTGTCCGCCGTACACCTGAGCAGTCCCGGGCTTGCCTGCTCCGCCTTCGCCATGTCCATACCGTGCTGACGCCAGCAGGTAGTTCTTCATCCATGGCATGCCGGGTAACGGCTGCGGCGAAACGAAAGCAGCGTAGCCGTTGTTCGACTGGTTCCAGTAGTGCCCGCCCTGCACCACGTGAGTTGTCAGCCCGCCACCGAAGAAGCTGCGGCAATGGGTCATGAACCACTGTCCGTGATCGTCGTAGTCCAGGCCCCACTGATTGCTGCCACCGTGCGCAAAGATCTCAAATTCATGTCGCAACGGATGGTACCGCCACACCCCGGCACTCAGACGCTGCCGTGCTTCTGCCGGAGCACCGGGCGCACCAATCAGACTGTTGTTGAAAACGCCCTGGTTGCCATAAAGCCAGCCGTCCGGTCCCCACTGGAAACTATTCAGAGTCTCATGCGTATCCGCATAGTCAAAGCCGTCGAGCAGAATCTGTGCCGCTGCGTCGGGACGATCGTCGCCATCGGCATCGGGAATGAACAGCAGATGCGGAGCGGCACCGACCCAGACGCCGCCGTGTCCGACTTCCATTCCACTCACCAGGTTCAGTCCTTCACAGAACACCTGCTGCGTTTCAAAGTGCCCGTCATGGTCCGCATCCGTGAAAATCAGAATGCGGTCAAGTCCCTCTCCGTCCGGTCGTCGCTGCGGGTAGCAGTGTCCTTCCACAACCCACAATCGCCCGCGGGCGTCAAAGGTGAATGCCATCGGCTGATGCAGCTGTGGTTCTGCTGCAATCAGGTCTGCCGAGAAACCCGGCGGCACGGACATCTGACGCAGCGTGTCCACAGCCGGGCCGGCCTGATCCTCCGGGACTGGATTGGGAACCAGATGGGCCAGCAGCGGATTGCTGGTACTCCGCCATGCGGTCGCCTGTTCCGCTGTCGACGGAGGCGATTCATGAAAGCGGAAATCATCAAAGTTCAGATGGCCCCAGCCCCCAGGATTCTCATCGACCAGGCGGATGCGGATCCGTTGCTGCTGCAGGTCGCGGAGGTCGACAGCGACACGGTGCATCTGTTCGCGATCGCGGCCAGATGCCTGCAGGTGCACTTTCACCGGCTGGTCGTCAGCGTCCAGCAGCAGCACTTCCACACGCGTCGACGGATCCTTTCCGCCGCCGACAAGGAAACTGCCCCATGGCGCTGTCACGGTGAACGCCGGCGATGTGAGCGTGCCGCGACCGGCGTCACGAACAATCTCATATCCACCGATGAAGAATTCACCCTGCTTGCCGCTTACCTGCCCCGGCCAGCGCTGAGCAATCCCGTCGGCATTCACCGGCTGGTCGAGAAAGGCATCGCCCAACGCCGTCCATTGCTCCAGACTGCCCTGCTCAAAACCCAGGTTGAGCGGCTTGTTGTCGGTGCCGGTCGGTGGCTCGCCAGTCGTTTCTGCAGTGGCGACAGGGGCCGCAATCGTCGGAAAGGGAGTCAGTGGCTGCTGATCGGCCGTGATGGTCTGCAGCTGAATGCGTCGGAATTCCACCAGCGTCTCCGGGCCACTGTGCAACTGAAACGCCAGCTGTCCGCTGAAATCCGCTTCACCCCGCTGTTCGTCATACAGCTCGCTGAACAGAGTCCCGTTCACATAAACGGCGACGTGCGGCCCTTCGGCCACGATGCGATAATCGTTCCAGTCGTTTTCACGAAACAGGACGGAGTACTGAGCTGCCGGGGCGAAGGTCTGCTGACGGCGTGATCCATCGGGGGCAATCAGAACCCGCGTGCCGCGTTCCACCAGCAGTGCCCGGCCATGCTCATCATAAATGCGGCCCAGCCATGTGGCCCCCATATCAAGGTCAGCCTGATAACCGGAGACATGATCGATGCTGTCCACCTGACAGCGAAACTGGATCCCTGAATTGGCAGCCGGGAGCCCGCGGAGGCGAACCTGCAGACGCAGATCAAAGTCAGCAAGCTGCCCGCCCTGCCAGACCAGCCACGTGTTGTGAATCAGTGAGGTGCCGGGAGGAATCTGCCCGACGATCGCGCCGTCACGCACGCTCCAGTACTGCGGATCACCCTCCCAGCCAGTCAGATCACTGCCGTTGAACAGATCCTCCGCGGCCGACGGCACGCCGCAGACAACGACAATCAGAGCGGACAGCAGCGAGAGTGCATGCAGCATGAGAAGACCTGCTGGAGTATGGTTCAGAAAGAATCGCAGCGATGTTCAGAGCGATGTTCAGGAAGAATGACCTGCAGGCGTCAGGAGTCATCAAAAGCAACCGCGTGGCTGCTGCAGCCCGATGGAAGTAATACAGCAGCAGTCAGGCAGTCCGCAGAATCTTCTCCAGCTTGCGGCCTTTAGCAAGTTCATCCACCAGTTT
>JALRDR010000094.1 GCA_023262145.1 Planctomycetaceae bacterium
CCCCAGACCAGCACAGCCATGCACTGCCACGCCGCTTCCGCCTTGCCCGCCGCCAACACCCTGTCACAGTTCCGCTGAACAGCCCGGCTGAACAGTTTCGGATGACCCCATCCCCCGAAATCCCCTGATTCCAGAATGACGGATCCATCCGAAAACACTCAGCTTCCCAACACATTCATTCTCAATCCCGCCCCGAACGACATCGAACCGTCCTGGTTCGACGACCGTTCCAGCATCCAGCAACTCTGAAGCAACATCGATCCTGATGTATGCATCCTCAGAGCACCCTCGCGGCAACAGGCAACGGACGATCTGCAGCCTTTCGTGACGCAGTGCCCCCGTCAGCAGAATTCCGGCGACTGTAGACGGCTGTTCGAGCCAGCTCGAACACCCGGTCAGTCTCAACCAGACGTCTTGCTTCCTCGAGCACCTTATCTCCGCCTGCGGCACCGTCGTCATCAGTCACCGTTAAATCCGGTGTGACTCCCTCTCCCGCCATACGACGACCATTGGGAGAAAAGAACAGAGCTGTTGTCAGCCGCAGATCACCAGGTACTGCTGACAAAGTGAAGTGCGTCTGTACCGACCCCTTGCCATAGGATTTCTCTCCCACAACCACTCCTCGACCATTCTCCTGCACCGCTGCCGCCAGAATCTCACTGGCAGACGCACTGTTGCCATCCACCAACAGCACCAATGGCAGTTTCCATGTGCGGCTGAAACTTGCCGTCTCCAGCTGATTATCGGATGCCAGACGACCGCGAGTACTCACGATTGTTCCCCGAGGCAGAAACAGATCACTGATCTCCACACACGTCGTCAGTAACCCACCCGGATTGCCACGCAGGTCGAGAATGATCGATCGCATTCCCCGGCGATACAGGTCGGTCATCGCATCACTGAGCTCTTTCGCCGAACTGGCCGAAAAACGACTCAGCGACAAATAACCAACGCTCGAATCATCAAGCAACCTCGCATCATTCACAGTCCACAGATGAAATCGTGCACGCACCAGTGTGGGTCGAGCAACACCTGCTCCCTCCCGAACTACCTTCAGCCGCAACGCCTGACCTTCACGACCAGCCATCAGATCTGAAGCGACAGCAACACTCAGTCCACTCAGTGATCGTCCGTCGACCTCCGTGATCAGATCGCCACCCCGTAGACCTGCTGCGGCCGCAGGACTTCCACGCAGTGCTCGCACAATCCGCAGACCACCTGGGTCACTTGTCACTTCCACCCCCACGCCGACCATCTCCTCGTCCAGCGACGCGGAGCGGACTTCGCTGAGCATAGTGCTGCGACTGACACCAGGATCAGCGGGACTCAGCCCGGAAAATCGATCCAGCGTATCCACACTGCCAACGGCAAACTCCCATGCCACAACGCCCGCTGGCAGTTCGCGAACCGCTGCTGCAGCCGCCAGAACTTCATCAAGCACCGCTCGCGAATCTCCAAAACCACCCACATGAAGTCGCGATGCAAGGTCACTCAGACGCTGACGAAATATGTCCAGCTCAAATCCACCGTTCCGCAGCCCCATCGCACTGCGGAACGCCTCATTATCCAGTGCCAGCAACAGATTCCGCAACGCTCTGCGAACACGCGTCTCATACGACGTTGGCTCCAGTGATCGCCGATCAATTCGCTCCGAAACCTC
>JALRDR010000236.1 GCA_023262145.1 Planctomycetaceae bacterium
TGCAGCGGATATCCAGATTGTGGTTGACGGAGATGAGTTGCTGCTGTTGTCAGACGATGAGGAAGCGCTGGATCGCCTTGAGGAGATGATGGATGTGCTGCAGCAGTCGATACCCTTTCGGACTCGCTGGACCGTATTTTACCTTGAGGCCTCGGATGCGACAGAAACTGCATCTCTGCTGGAGCAGCTGATGCCGAGCAGCAGTGTGACAAGTACAGCGTCGAGCAGCGGGTTCAGTTTCGGATCCATGTTCAGTCCATTGACACAAACTGTTTCGGACATGACCGGGCTTTCCGGTCTTGGTTCCAACCCGCAGATTCTGCGAATCATTCCGGATCCTCGAGCCAATTGCCTTTACGTCACTGGACCGCAGGCTCTGGTGGAAGAGGCTGAGTCATTGCTGCAGGTACTGGATTCGAATCAGATGCCGGAATCTCTGCGTGAGATGCAGCCGCGGCGAATTCCGGTGGAATATGCTGAGATTGACGACATCGCCACAATTGTGAACGACGCGTTCAAGCCATTTATGGAACCGGCTGGTGGACGTGGGCAGCAGGGGAATCCGATGGCGGCATTGTTCGGTGGTGGTGGGGGTGGACAGCGCGGAGGCGGTAACGAGCCACAGGGAGTGCAGATGACCGTGGCTGTGGATCGCCAGAACAGTACGCTGATTGTTTCCAGCAGCCTGAACCTGTATCAGCGTGTGGAATCGCTGGTGAAGGAGCTTGACGGTGCGGCGAAGGATTCCAATCGCACTGTGCGCGTGGTTCAGCTGAAGCATGCCGATGCTTCGCTGGTTCAGGAGTCGCTGACATCGCTGTTTCCGCGGGTGACAACCAGTGCTACACGCACGTCGTCTTCAGGTTCATCTTCCGGGGGTTCAGGTGGATCCGGCGGACCGCCATCAGCAGGTCCGGGGCAGCCACCCGGAGACAACAATCCGTTCCAGCAGATGATGATGGATCGGATGCGTTCGCGAGGTGGAGATACAGGGGGGAGTTCACGGGGTGGAGTTTCTCCATTTGGGGGGCGCACTTCCGGAGGCAGCCCGTTCGGTGGGGGCGGTTCAAGCCCGTTCGGTGGAGGCGGTTCAAGCCCGTTCGGCAGCCGTGGGGGATTCGGCGGATTTGGCGGCCGCGGCGGTCGTTGAGTGAGACCGTTCTGAACAGAAGAGTAAGTGAACCCTCTGTCCGATATCCGCTTTCGTTGTTTGTGGTGTAAGTCGAATCATGGAACTCAGTCAGCTGCTGATCGAAGAAGGTGTTGCGACCCCGGAGCAAATTGAAGCGGCTCGCGGGGCGCACGCTGACGTGCGGATCGACCAGGCACTGATTCGCAGTGGAGCGGTCACTGAGGATCGCATTCTGCGGGCGATGTCCCATGAATTCGGGATGGATTACATCGATCTGAAAGAGGTCGAAGTTGATACGGATCTGCTCCGAAGATTTCCCACCTCGTCGATCTACCGTCATTCCCTGCTGCCGTTGTACCGCCACAATGGCCACGTGGTTGTTGCCACTTCTGATCCGCTGAATCTCGAAGGGCTGGATGAGCTCAGTTCGATCAGTGGGTTTCATCTGGCACCGGTGCTCACCCGCAGTGGCGAACTGGGAAGTCGTATTCACGAGCTGCTGGGTGTCGGTGGTGACACAATCAACGAGCTGGTGAAGCAGCGTTCCGAAGACGGCATCGAACTGCTTGAGGAGATCAATGCTGACGATTTCGGAGAGCTTGCGGAAGGGGCTCAGGCTCCATCCGTAATCCGGCTGGTCAATGAACTCCTGATGGAGGCGGTGAAGCTCCAGACGAGTGACGTCCATGTGGAGCCTCTTGAGCACGGGATGAGTGTGCGATTTCGACTGGACGGGATGCTTCGCGTCCAGCCAACGCCACCCGAGATGGCTCAGTTCTATTCCGCGATTGTGACGCGTCTGAAAATCATGTCGCATCTCAACATTGCTGAAAAGCGGCTGCCTCAGGACGGTCGCATCAAGTTGCGAGTGTCGGGACGTGAAGTGGACGTTCGTGTGTCGATCATCCCGATGCTGCATGGCGAGGGGGTGGTCATGCGTCTGCTCGACAAGGCCCGCATGACGTTTGACCTCAAAAATGTGGGGATGCCGCCTTCGGTCTCGAGTGAGTTTCGGAAGCTGATCGATCTGCCGCACGGAATCGTCCTGGTAACGGGTCCGACAGGAAGCGGAAAATCGACGACTCTGTACAGTGCGCTCAGCGAGATTCGCGATCCGGCAACCAAGATCATCACGGTGGAGGATCCGGTCGAGTATCAGATGGACGGGATCAGCCAGATTCAGGTGCACAGTCGCATCGGTCTGACATTTGCTGCCGGTCTGAGAAGTATTCTTCGTCATGACCCGGATGTTGTGCTGATCGGGGAAATTCGAGACGGTGAAACGGCGCAGGCAGCGATTCAGGCATCGCTGACCGGCCACCTTGTCTTCAGTACTCTGCATACGAATGACGCCCCCAGCGCGTTCACTCGACTGGTTGACATGGGTGTTGAGCCGTATCTGGTGGCCAGTACGGTGGAGGGCATTCTGGCTCAGCGACTGGTACGGCGGTTGTGTTCGCACTGTAAACGTGCGGTCGCTCTGGATGCTGCAGATCTGCCCGCAGATTTTCCTCACGAGACCATGGAAGTGGTCTATGAGCCAGTTGGTTGTCGCGAATGTCGCAGCACCGGCTATTCCGGTCGAATTGGTGTTTTTGAATTGCTGCGGACAGATGCAGTGATTCAGCGCATGTGTGTTGAGCAGCGGAGCAGTACCGAGATTCGCGACTATGGACTTTCTGCCGGGATGACAACGCTGCGATCCAGTGGCTGGGAGCAGGTTGCGGCAGGCGTAACCAGTGTTGATGAAGTCGTGCGGATCACTCGCGGCGACATTGTCGGCTGACAGCCGCGACTTGTTGTCTGGTCCGTTGCGTTGGAAATACAGCGACCATTGTGATCTGTGTCCTTTTGGTCTGTTCATTGTGAACTGTTCATTGTGATCCCGGAATTCCAGACTCATGCCGGAATATCGATATGAAGCAAGGGAGTTGTCAGGTCGGCAGACATCCGGTCTGCTGACGGCGTCCAGTGAAAAGGATGCGCTGGCTCTGCTTGCTGCAAGAAGTCTGTTTCCGACGCAGCTGACGCAGTCCGAGGATGCGAAGAAGGCCACAGGTGCCGGCAGTCGCAAAGTTCCGTCACGTTATCTGACTGTTTTCTACAACCAGCTTTCGGACCTGCTGAGATCGGGTGTTCCTTTGCTGCGATCGCTGCAGTTGCTGGAGGACCAGACATCACATCCTGTAATGCGAGTGGTGGTTCAGGATGTTCGGGAACAGGTTGCAGACGGAAGTCGGCTGTACGAGAGCATGCGCCGGCATCCTCGGACATTCAATTTTCTCTCGGTAAGTATGGTGCGTGCGGGTGAGGAGGGAGGCTTTCTCGAAGATGTTCTCAGTCGCATCTCCGCGTTCAATGAACATCAGGAGGAACTCCGCGGTCGTGTCACTGGAGCGATGGTATATCCACTGTTTCTGATGACTGTCGGGCTGGGAATTGTGACGGTGATGATGATCTGGTTCGTCCCGGAGTTTGCTTCAATCTTCGCGAGGATGGAGGATCAGGGTACCCTGCCATGGGCAACGACAACACTGCTGGCAATGAGTGATGGACTGCAGCGACATGGGTTGCTGATCCTGATCGGGATCATTGC
>JALRDR010000251.1 GCA_023262145.1 Planctomycetaceae bacterium
GCCCAGAAGTCTGCGTTGGTAGCTGGCTTCACCATTCCAAAGCGGCAACGATGGCAGTGCCAGAAGCAGCCATCGACGAAGATGACTTTACGGTGTGCGGGCAGTACCAGATCCGGTGAGCCCAGTAGTGTTCTGACATGCAGTCGGAATCGGAACCCCATGCGATGTACGGCTGAGCGAACGAGCATTTCCGGGCGCGTATTTCGAGAGCCAATGCTGGCCATATTGCGTGACCGCTGCGCTGGAGTATGAACATCGGGCATCTTGCCAGTGTCCTTTGAAGAACCACGAAAGCCGTGTTGGAGTGATCCTTGATTCTGGTGGATCTGCGTTGATTCACAGATCCCGTTCGTTTGATTTTATCAGTGTGGATCAGCGAGAATAGCCACGGCAGGGGTCAACGGTCCGTGCGGACCATTGGTTGCCGGGTTTTGTCAGTACGGATAAGTCTGCACGTGCGCGGCTTTTGGCAACAACTTCGCTCTGCCAGTTGTCAATCTTCTGAGGGGTAACGCAAGATGAATCTTATGCCGGGAAGCCTGTTGGGTTTGCTGCTGATATCGGGGATATGCACGGGGGGCCATGCTGCAGACCAGTGGGGGCTGACAGAAGGGAATGCAGAACTGCAATCTGCGACGGTGCTGGCATTCGGTCCGGAAGACATCCTGTTCATTGGAGACTCCAGTTCCGCGGCTGTTGTGGCTGTGGCCACGGGCGACAAGTCCGGCAAGCCTGCTGAGGCGGCGATCAATATTGAAAACCTGGGCGAGGTACTTGCAGGCGAACTGCATGCGAAGTCCGTGGTCGTAAACGACCTCGCGGTCAATCCACGCACCGGCACGGCATTTCTTGCTGTGACAGCTGACGGGAAGCCGGTCATTGCCACGATTGACGGCGGTGGCAAGGTGGGGCATTTGTCGCTGAACGGCATTCGTCATGCCAGAGTGGAACTGGCGGATGCTCCTGAGGATCGCGTCGTTGGTGAGGGGCGTCGTGCACGCAATAATCGCAGCGAATCGATCACTGATCTGGCATTCTTTGAAAACAAGCTGCTGGTTTCCGGTCTGAGCAATTCTGCAGCTCCCTCTTCAGTACGCGAACTGAATTTCCCCTTCGCGGAAGCGGACAAGGGAATCGCAGTGGAAATCTACCACGCTGCTCACGGACGCAACGAGGACTATGCAGCGATGCGAACCTTCGTGCCATTGCTGGTTGGTGGTGAGCCGACCATTCTGGGCGCCTACGTGTGTACTCCACTGGTCAAGATACCGGTATCGGATCTGACTGCAGCTGGTGAGCGAGTGCGGGCGACCACGGTTGCTGAACTGGGTAACCGCAATCGTCCGCTGGACATGATTTCCTACACCAAAGGCGGAGCTGAATTTCTGTTGCTCAGCAACAGTGCTCGCGGTGTCATGAAGATCGGAACTGCTGGCCTGCAGAGTGCTTCTGAGCTGACAGAACCGGTTGCCGGTGGTGGTGCGGCCGGTCACAGCTATGAGACGGTTGCTTCAATGACAGGAGTGGTGCAGCTGGATAAGCTCAATGCCGGTTCTGCCCTGGTGCTGCTGCAGGCGGAGGAAAACGCGCCTCTGAATCTGCGCACGGTTGCCCTGCCCTGATGACAGCTGGTTGTGGCGGGGCGGTGTCTGGGCACCGTCCCGCGGCAATCCGGTCGAAGCTCAGCAGCGGCTCTGGTGCGTTGCATTATGCTGCAGCTGGGTGCATCCACATTTCGAAACTGATTGTTCAAAGAAATCGATATGAAGACATGCCGGCTGGTCCATTTCGCAGCGGTTCTGCTGCCC
>JALRDR010000266.1 GCA_023262145.1 Planctomycetaceae bacterium
GTGGAAGCTGGATTGATGTCAATGTTGACTAGGCTACAAACAGGCAGACTAAAGGTATTTAGTCATTTACCATAGATGAATTCGGTGCCGTCTTCGTCCCGGATCTCGAGGTCATGCATCATCGCATACTCGTCACCCACGAATCGGCGGGCCAGACTTCCGTCCGGTGCAAAGACAAACACACCAATGTTTGCACTGGTGTAGATATGCCCGGACTTGTCGACGACCACTCCACCGTGAGTCGCTCCAAGGATGGACCGACCGTCTTCTCCTAGCCCCCATCCCGGTACCGTTTCAAAGGTCATGGCCCCGGAACCAGTGCGGACTCCTGCGACAGCCTGTGCCGGTTCTGCTCCACCTGCCTGGCAGGAAGATGCAACCAGAAACAGCAGCCCCGCAACTACGGTCATTCTCAGCGTTATCATCGTCCCGCCCCCTTTCAGTCTCCGGTCATTCACTGAACTGCAGACAGACTGCAGTTGCCTCAGTATTCATTCTGTTCGTCGTCAGTCGCATCATTGAGCGTCAGTTCCGATCGCTCAGCAACCTGACGAATCACGTGCTGATCACGTTCGGCCGAGAGTTTCGCGATTGCCTGTTCCAGCGACATCACTCCCTGGTCACCATCGATGCGGCAGCGAACGGCCACCGCGCCGTCTTCCGCTTCTCGTGGTCCCACGACCAGCATATAGGGAATCAGGTCCATTTGCGCTTCGCGAATCTTCGCCTGCACGCGAGCACTCTTCAGGTCGGTCGTGACCCGAAATCCAGCCATCCGCAGATCTGCAGCAACCTGTCTTGCGTAGTCCTCAGACTTCTCACTCAGCGGCAGTACACGCACCTGCTCCGGAGCCAGCCAGAGCGGAAACGCACCTGCAAAATGCTCAATCAACATCCCCACAAATCGCTCCATCGAACCAAACGGAGCTCGATGGATCATCACCGGGCGGTGCGGCTTGTTGTCCGCACCAATGTATTCCAGACGGAATCGTTCCGGCAGATTGTAATCCAGCTGCACGGTTCCCAGCTGCCACTCCCGCCCCAGACAGTCTCTGACCATGAAGTCTGTCTTGGGGCCGTAGAACGCTGCTTCCCCTTCACATTCCTCAAACTTCAGGCCTTCTTCAGTAAGCACTCTGCGCAGCGTATCCTGAGCATTCTGCCACAGCTCTTCGCTGCCGACGTACTTGTCAGATTTGGGGTCCCGCGTCGACAACTGCACGCGATAGTCCTGCAGACCCACAGCCTGCAGGACAAATCGAACCAGACCCAGCGTCTCCTTGAATTCCTGCTCCACCTGCTCCGGTGTACAGAACAGATGCGCGTCGTCCTGAGTGAGCCCGCGGACGCGGAGCATCCCGTTGAGCTCCCCGGACTGCTCATGCCGGTAAACCGTTCCGAATTCTGCCAGTCGAACAGGCAGATCCCGGTAGCTCCGCGGCAGCGCCTTGTACATCTGTACGTGATGCGGACAGTTCATGGGTTTGAGCAGAAAACGCTCCTGCTGCTTCTCCCATGCACGCAGCACAGCACGCTTGTCAGCAACCGATCCCTGCAGCGGGAAATCCTCACCCGGGAAACCCAGCACACAGGCTGCATCCAGCAGCCGTTGCTCATCCTCGCTACCGGGAGGCTGCAGAACATCATCTTCCGGATCCAGACAACGAATCCAGTAGTCCACCAGCTGACCGGCGGAGTGTCCGAAGATCGGAGCAAACTGAGAATCGCGGTAATATGGGAAGTGACCGCTGGTCTCATACATCTCCACTCGACCAATGTGCGGGGAATACACCGGGTCATAGCCGCGACGCACCAGCTCTCCGCGAATAAAGTCCTCCAGCGTTGCTCGAATCGTGGCGCCTTTCGGCAGCCACAGACACAGCCCCTGGCCGACTTCAGTCGCGATCGTGAAGAGCCCCAGTCGCTTGCCCAGGACCCGGTGGTCACGTTTCTTTGCTTCCTCCAGCTGCTCGAGGTATGCCTTCATCGCCTTGCGATCAAACCATGCCGTTCCGTAGACCCGCTGCAGTCGACGAGCAGAGACATCACCCTTCCAGTGCGATCCCGCAACACTGGTAATCCGGAAGGCCTTGATTCGCCCGGCGTGAGGAATATGCGGACCTCGGCAGAGATCCAGAAACTCTCCCTGACGGTAGAAACTGAGCGTGGAATGCTCCGCCAGACCTGTGGCAATATGTTCCGCCTTGAGTTCCTGATTGAGGTCTGCACATAACTGCACAGCCTCCTCACGAGTCGTCTCAAATCGCTCAAACGGTTCGGCCTGATCAATGATCTTCTGCATCTCCGCTTCGATGCGAGGAAAATCTTCCTCGCTGATCGGAGTCTCCAGGTCAAAGTCATAGTAAAAACCATGTCCGGTTGTCGGACCAAATGCCAGACCGGTGCCCGGGAACAAACGCATGACCGCTCGCGCCATCACATGCGCACAGCTGTGTCTCAGCACTCCCAGTGCTTCCTGATCTCGCTCGGTCAATAATCTCAGCGGAACCGGACTCTCTGACGTCAGTTCGGTCAATGGCCGTGTCGCATCGACAATCGTCTCGCCAATGCATGCGGCCACTGTGCTGCGAGCCAGCCCGTCGCTGATCCCGGCCGCGACGTCGATCGCTGTTACCGTATCCGAATGATCTACGATGTTCCCGTCCGGAAGCCTGACCTGAACCATTGGTGATTTCTTGACTGCAATAATGAAGAAAAAACGGTGCTGCGATGTACTGTCATGCCCGCAGTACATTCACCAACCCTGCGTTTTAGCGGGTTCGCTGGTCGGGTTCAAATCCTGACCTGTCGGGGACGCCTCTGTATTACCTGCCAGAATACTCCGACAACGTCAGCCTGCACGTCGTCAGGCCGCTGAAACATCTCGCAACCCGGCTTGCGGACGCCCCGCAAATGAACTGGCGATGGGATTGGTCCACGACGGAACGCGAGCCAGGCCTGCTCACTCGCGGCAGGCGCCGGCTTCACACGTCACTTCGAAAGCAGCGGTCAACGCAGGGAAATGGTCAGCCAGCCATCTGCCAGCTGCAGATTCGTTACCGTCACGGTCTTCGCTTCCCCACCCTCCGCCGTACTCAGATTCAGCGTCGCGCTCAGCTGCTGTTCGCTGATCCGGCTGCCAATCACCTTGCGCAGCTGGTTGGCTACCGTAATGGGAGCAGACAGCACTCGGATTCGCTGCGGAGTAAGCTCAATCCCGGCTTCCGTGAGCTGTATCTGAATCGGGATTACAATGGTATGTACAGCGAGTTCGGCACGCCCTTCCTGACGAATCCCCGTCTGAATCAGAACGGAAACCTCGCCCTCGGCAAACTGTACCCGCAACGGATCCGTTTCACTGAAGACAAAAAATGTTTCCCGCTCATCAGCAGCTTCCTCTTCGGTCTGCTCAGAATCAGCAGATTTCGTGCCTCGACTCAGACTGATTTCCCGCCCCAGCATTTCCGTAAGCGCTTTCTCAATCTCACCCGTGAGCTCGTTCTGATTCACAACTCGACCCTGCAGACCCAGACCACCAAGCAGCAGGTTGAACATGCTCTGGTGAAGCTGCACTGAGACACCATCGCCGGCAGAAATCCCTGTCGGCGGCACTGATCCGCCGAGGTAATCCGTGCCGATGCTGCGCAGACTCAGAGTCATTTCCGAATCAGTTGAGCTGGCATCGATCTGGTCCGGTCCCAGACCACGCTCCCGCAGACTCTGCAGCACTGCATTGAGCTCATCGAACGGCCCGCCGACTTCCTGCTCAAATCGAGGTACCAGGTCAGCCTGCAACTGTCGTCGAGTCTCTGCATCTGTCGCCGACTGGCTGGCGGAAATCTGACGTCCTGCTTCACGACGAACGGCGCGACCAAACAGCCGACCGTCGTAGTCAGTACGAAAGTTCCTGACGCGGTTGTTGATGTCGGCACTGAACTGTGTTCGCCCCAGTTCAATCTGCTCACCACCAAAAATCACTTCCTTGCTCACGCGAAAGGTATGATTCCCCTCGGAAAAGACCGTGGCGGGTGACTTGCGAGCCACCGTTTCGGTGTGCGTGGTCCCCTGCAGGAAAATGTTCAGACGCGCGCTTTCATCCGACGGCAGAAACTCAGCATCAACACTGACCGACGTCTGCTGATCACCCGTAATCGTAGCTCCCATCGCACGCTCGGATATCTTTCCGCTCTCCTCGCGAGACGATGCAATCAGCCGTGAAACAAATGGCTCCGCAACCGCAACGTGCACATTGTGACCCAGACAGCACTCATTCAGAATCGGACGAAGTGCGTCGGCAGCTGACGGGAACTGGGCTCGAATCACTCGCCAGGCACTGCGCGCCTCCGCTGTACTGGTGGATACCGGCAGTACTTCGTCCTGCAGAATACCGCGCACCAGTCGGTCCAGCTGCAGGGACAATTCCTGCCGGAGCTCGGAATCATCCAGCGGACGCGTCATTTCAGAAATGGCCGCTTCGACCAGCTTGTTCAGCTCCTGAATGTCCCCTCGGGAAACAAACTCCCGCTGAGCTTCATCCATTTCGTCAGTAACATTCGCCAGTGACTGGAACGCCTGCAGTTGTTCCAGACTGACGCCTTCTCGCAGGAGCGGCTGCAGTTGGAGGTAACTTACCCACAGGCTGCCATTGCGAATCCGACGTAATGCTCGATCCAGCTGAATCGCTGATTCGCGGGCAGACTCCTGAAACGCCGTCGGACGAATGACGTCCAGCTTTGCCTCAGCAGCCGCCAACACCCCACCAATCAGGGCGACTCGTCGATGCAGCTTTTGCGCGGTGAGCCGATGGTCTGCACTGTTCAGCAGCTCAGCAATCACAGGCTTGACTGCCTCGAACGCGGCCATGCGGGCCGAAGTCGTCTGAGCAGGATCCCAGAGAACTGCGATCTCAGGCTGCAGGCGTTTGTCAATTTCATCCAGACTGTCTGCATTCATGTCACGCGGACGAGGCAGGACAGCGCCGGCCGCTTCCGGCTCATCCACCGATGCCTGCAGATCAGTGACAAACGTTGCTGTCGTCAGTAGACAACAACCTGCCATCACAGCAGTCAGCAAGACGCCCAATCCGCGTCCAGACGCTTCACTCTTCATCCTGATCAAGACCGTCTCTCCTTTGCTGACGCTGCACCTGACCGTCGGGCTGACAGTCGGGCCGTATTTCCGCGCTGTTTGGTAATATCGACCGGCAGATTCATGTGATTGGGGAATTCCAATGAAGCCGGTACAGGCCGAATGCTGAATGGAACCCTTCCAAACGCAGCCGCTGTTGCAGACCAGATCACGCCGAAAACCACCCCAACCAGCACAAACGCCCCAATAATCTTAACCGACCGAAATTGCCCTGCGACCCCATTTCAGCGGATCTGGAGCGAATTCCCGACGGCAGCAGTACCCCGCACGCACTGAGCATGACTCCCGTAAAACAGCCCCTGACGCAGTTCGCTTCCCGCCGACCTCCTGCTGCCAGTCAGGCCGCAGGTATGATTCACCTTGACGCAAAGGCCCTGTTCGGCGTGCAATACGCCCCCGACGCGTCCCGTCCGGATATCCTGCTGATATTGACACAAGCCGCATGGCTGACTGAGTTTGTCGCAATAAGATGCTGACCACTTTTGACAGATACCTGACCCGGCGACTGCTGCACACCTTTGTGCTGCTGTTCATTGCCGCGTACGGTCTGTTCGTCGTCATCGATCTGTTCATGAACATCGACGACTTCCACGAGGTAACCGGCAAGGCCGGCTCCCCTGCCGCCGACCATGACCCTATTGGGATCAAGACCGCCAAGGCAACGGGTAAAAAGTATTGGATCTCTGACACTCAAGGCGAAGACTTTAATGACTTTGAGGTAAGGGTAGGAGTAGAGCAAGCAAGCCTGTCCCTCTCCTCTACTTTATTA
>JALRDR010000279.1 GCA_023262145.1 Planctomycetaceae bacterium
GGGTGAGCGAGTTCGGGGCGGCGCTGGTTGAGTCTGAGGAGGCATGGCAGCCGCGGGATCGCAGCTGGCTGATGCGTGTGGCGGGGCTGGTACGTGATGCTCTGACAACTGCTCCCAGGCGTCGCGGTGTGGAACGAGTGATTGTGCGGGAGGAGGAGTCGTGGCATACGATTCTGGAAGATGTGGATCTGCAGACAGCCGCATTGATTGCAGAGCACCCGCAGCGATTTCCCGGCGTGCGTGTGCAGCAGACAAGTCGGCGGACGTATCCGCACCCGAATCTGGCCGTGCACGCGGTCGGTGCACGCACTGACTGGCAGCCGGCGGGAGACGGTGTTGAGGTTCCCATCGACCATCCGCGAGGGCAGGGCCGATTCGGGCTGGAAAAATTCTATGATGATCAGCTGAGTGGAGTTCCGGGTTTGCGGCGAATCGTGCGGGACCGGCGGCAGCGGATTATTTCCGAGGAAGTGGTGCGGCAGCCGCAGGCCGGTCTGGATCTGCACATTACGCTCGATCCCGGACTTCAACGGCATGCGGAGCAATTACTGGCGGAGGTGCTGGGCGATGCTGAACCGCAACTGCTTACCGAAGTCGACACGGCATCTGATGCTGCTGCAGACGGTCCGATTGACATGCCGTCCGGTGGCAGCATTGTGGTGATGGATGTGCACGACGGAAGACTGCTCACGCTGGCGAGTGGCCCGGAATTCGACCTCAGAATGTTCACTGAGGGAACGGAAGAGCAATGGCGAAATGTGAACAATGACTCTCGACGACCGTTCGTTTCGCGTTTTCTGGCGATGTCCATTCCACCGGGTTCCACGTGGAAGCCTGTGACAGCTCTGGCAGCGCTGGAAAGCGGCACATTGTCCGCCAGGGAGGAGTTTTTCTGTCAGGGATATCTGAATCGGCCGGACGAGCTGCGATGTCTGCTGTTTCGACGTTACGGTGTCGGACACGGTTCCCTTACTCTGACCCAGGCGATGGCTCAGTCCTGCAACGTCTACTTCTTCACGGCGGCGGAGCGGATGGGGGAACGGCGATTGATTGAGATGGGGCTGCGTCTGGGATTTGGCATGCACACAGGTGTGGATCTGCCCTTTGAGCGTTCGGGAAATCTGCCGGGAACCAGGCGTGTGGATGAACCAGTTGCGGGGGTGCATGTGCTGCAGCCGGTGGACGGAGAGAACATCCTGTCTGCTGGCGATCGTGCGGGGCTGGCCATCGGGCAGTCTCGACTGACGGTGACTCCGCTGCAGATGGCCCGGGCGCTGGCTGCAATTGCCAACGGTGGAATGCTGGTCACGCCGCATCTGGTCAGTGGCGAAGAGCAGTCGCAGTCGCTGCATTCCGGCCGCATCACTGCAGCGAGTCTGCAGTCAATCACATCGCTGCAGTTCAGGACGGCGTCTCTGGTGGCACTGCAGCAATCTCTGGAGGCGGTGGTACAGTCCGCCAGTGGTACTGCAAATCGCTCGGTGCAGCTGCCGGGAGTCAGGATTGCGGGAAAGACGGGGACAGCTGAAACGGGCAGCGGGAGTGCAGATCACGCCTGGTTTACGGGATATTTTCCTGCTGAAAATCCTCAGTACGTGGTCGTGGTGGCTTTGGAACACGGGGGTTCCGGCGGACTCACGGCAGGGCCGATTGCCCGCGAGGTGGTACGTTATCTGATGCGACAGAACACGGATCTGACAACGGCTCCGGCGTATTCCAGCCTGCCACCGCAGTCGACTGAGCGATCAGCGGAGTTGCTGCAGTAGCGTGGCCGAGGCGGATGTGTTTCGCCGGGTCTGAGGCGGACGGTGCCGACAGTTGAGCGCTGCAGGATTTACTTCTGCAGCCACTGGATGGCGTCGATGATCACGTGACCGTCGGTGCCGGCGTTGCTGACCTCCACCTCGGCAGGCTGATCCTTCGTAAACCGAAATGAGCCGAGGGACTCGAAGTGATCTGCCCCCTGTGGCTCTTTTCGCTGGTTGATGACGACATTGTCAGTTCCGTCAGCGTGTCGAATAGTGACGGTCACCTTTGAGGCACGATTATTGTTGGGCGGCCAGGTGATCCCCACCTGCCATGTTCCGGATGACGGCAGTCTGGTGCGATAGACGGCAGAGCAACTGCCATCGCGCAGGTCGCCATCGTGACGATATCCATTCGCGACATAGAATGGTGTGGCGCTGCTGCTGGACCAGTTCCCCTGCAGGATTGCCATGTCATCGTCAATGACGATTCCCGGCAGCTTGTCCGGATGCACAAACACGCGGGACTGTTTTGCGGGAGCTTCATAGCTGAGCACCTGGCCGTCCTGCAGAAGTCGATCCCGGAGTTCCTCATAGTTCACCTGCTGAACCGCGATACCAGCATCCATCGCCATGACAGCTCCGGTTGCCGCACTCTGCCCCAGAATCATGAATACCGGTTCCATGCGGATACTGCCAAAGGCGATATGCGAACTGCTGACGCAGACACTGACCAGCAGATTACTGCACTGTTCCTGTCGGGGCGTGAGCGATCCCCAGGCGATTGTGTAGGGAGAAATGCCCACTCCGATATCGCCTTCATTCTGAACGCTTCCGGCAGCGGTGATATACCGCTGCACGTTGTGGGAATCGATGGTGTAACTACCCATGCCGACCGATTCAGGCGTTGGCGTTCTGCGGGTCAGATGATTTTCGGTCATTACGAAGCGACCGATCATGCGCCGTGCTTCGCGGACATAGATCTGATGCGGCCAGTTGCCGTTATCAATGAACTCATCAGCCGCCAGCCCCCATTTCTGCATCTGTGTGCGGACGTCTTCCGGAACGCGGGGGTCATTGGCAAGGAACCAGAGCAGTCCCTGCTGATAGGTGCGGTGTTCGGCGAGGATTTCCTGTCGACGCGCGTAAGACGCCTCCGGGTAGTCGTAGTTCATCCCGATATTATCGGTGCTGAACGGACCGTGATTATTGGTATCTGTCTTGTGATTAGGCAGCGGGTCAAACTTACTGAAGACTTCGCGCCATCCCGCATTCAGTACTCGCAGCAGCAGTTCGTACTGGCTGGCGTCATAGTCCGCAGGCTTCGGGAAGGGGGTTCTGTTGGCTTCATGGCTGGAGGCACAGTAGCGATAGCAGTAGGCCTGAATGCGATGGTCCCCGGCACCATATTCGCCCGGTGGCTCAGTACTGATGCGAGGCAGGACGCCGGAAGCAGGATCGTCCGCGATGATATACGGGCTGATTGGTTTGTTGACGGCGCCGAAGTGATGCTTGTGGTGCAGGACCCCCGTCTGAATGCCGTTCCAGTGTTCGTCGTAGACGGAATTTGCTTCGCGTCCAACGTGATAGTCCACCCCCGCGGCAGCCATCAGGTCTCCCTCATAGGTGGCGTCGATGAACATTCTGCCGCTGTAGGTATTGCCGGAGAGCATCGTGATGTGAGTGATGCGACCGTTCTGGCTGCGGACGCCCTGCTGACGGTCCAGCCACTGCTCGCGGTGCACAGGGATGCCGTATTCGTCAATCAGGTCTTCAAACACCTGTTCGGCAACGTGCGGTTCGAAGATCCACATGGTGCGGTTCTGGCCATCGATGGCGGGAGTTCCCTGGCCCTTGTTGCCGTATTCCTCCCGCTTCTGCCAGCGCCAGGCATCATCCTGCTGATAGGCAAGCCAGACGCGATGATAGAATTCCCGTGCGAGGCCGCCGATGACAGCTTTGTTGCCGGTATCGGTAAAGCCAAGTCCGCCGGCGGTGAGTCCGCCGAGGTGCCGGTCCGGACAGACGATCAGCACCGATCGGCCCATCCGTTTTGCCTGCACCGCAGCAGTGACGGCAGACGATGTGCCACCGTAGATAATCAGGTCTGCAGAATGCTCCTCTGCCGAAAATGACTGATCGGCGCTGAAGCTGAGTGCGACAATCGGCAGCAGAACCAGCCATTGACGCAGGCAGAGCGAAGGGGTGCGACATATCCGGAGCCGGCCGGTGGAGAGCATAGGAAGCACTTTGCTGGAAACATGGAGGTGAACAGGGAATTACTCTGGCGAGGTATGATCACTCAGCGAACAACGATGTGCAATCGAGTATGAGCACCCGGTGATCCATCCGTGGCGTGATCGTTGTGTCCGTGAATGCCGCCTGAAGGCATCGCGGGCATGATTCGGGGCGGCAGGCAGCACTGCGTGGCGTTTCGTCAGATCGTCGCTGCGGATTTCTGATCCAGAATTTCTGAAACGACGCGACCGCTGACGTCTGTCAGGCGGAAATCGCGACCCTGACTGCGAAATGTCAGCCGTTCGTGATCAATCCCCAGCTGATGCAGTACGGTAGCCTGCAGATCATGCACATGAACCGGATTTTCGACCACATTGACACTGTAGTCGTCTGTCGCTCCGTAGGTCAGTCCCGGTTGAATTCCACCACCTGCCATCCAGTAGCTGAAACAGTTGGGATGATGATCGCGACCATAGACTTTGCTGGTGAGTTTTCCCTGGCAGTAGATGGTACGGCCGAATTCTCCGCCCCAGATGAGCAGAGTGTCATCCAGCATGCCACGCTGCTGCAGATCATTCAAGAGGGCTGCGGTGGGCTGGTCTGTGTCAGCACACTGAGAGCGAATCTGTACGGGGGTGTTGTTATGCGCATCCCAGCCGCGGTGGTACAGCTGGATGAACCGTACACCGCGTTCGGCAAGTCGTCGGGCCAGCAGGCTGTTAAAGGCGTAGGTGCCGGGCTTCTGAGCATCGGGGCCGTAGGCGTCCAGCGTTGCCTTCGTTTCGCCACTCAGATCCATCAGATCGGGCACACTCATCTGCATGCGAAAAGCCAGTTCGTACTGAGCTATTCGGGTTTCGATCCCCGGTGCTCCCACCGCTTCTGACTGCAGCCGGTTGAGCTGATTTACCGAATCAAGCATGCGGCGACGCTGAATTCGACTGACTCCCTGCGGATCGGAAAGATCCAGAATTGGATCCCCCTGGCCGCGAAAACGGACGCCCTGATAGCGGCCGGGCAGAAAACCGGCTCCCCAGAGCCGATCGTAGAGTGGCTGTCCGGTCTTGGCTGACCCGTTGGATGTCATGGCGACGAAGGCAGGCAGGTCGGCGTTTTCGGTACCCAGCCCGTAGCTGATCCAGGCTCCCATACTGGGCCGTCCGGGGATTACAGATCCGGTCTGGAACAGAGTCGCCGCGGGGTCGTGATTGATCGCCTCGGTGTACATGCTGCGAATGACACACAACTGGTCGGCATGTCTGGCAAGATGCGGCATCGCTTCGCTCATCCAGATCCCCGACTGTCCCTGCTGACTGAATTTCAGCGAGCTGGGAGCACAGGGAAAGCTGGTCTGACCGGAAGTCATTGTCGTCTTGCGTTCGGCCGGGTAGATGCTTTCCGGTACCTCCTCCCCGAATCGCTGCTGCAGTTCCGGCTTGTAGTCAAACAGGTCCATCTGAGCGGGACCACCGGACTGGAACAGCCAGATCACTCGCCGGACGCGAGGTGGAATATGCGGCAGTGCGGTGAGACCACCGAGCGAATTTTCGGGCTGTTCGGCATGAAGCAGTGCGGCAAGGGCGGGAAAACCCAGCCCGGCCGTGCCGGCCCTGAGGACGGTTCTGCGCTGCAGCAGCTGTCTGATCTGTGGCGGATTCATAACGGGTTCAGTTTCGCGTGATGGACTCATCAAGATTCAGAATGGTGCTGGCTGTCAGAGCAGCAGCTGCGACTTCCTGCGGCGGAAGTGAGGGATCGGCTTTCCATTCGCCGACGGCAAGCAACTGCCCCGCCGCCTGCGGATGTTCTGCGAATTCCCTGCGATATTCCTGCAGGTCCTGCAACAGCAGCTGCAGTTCCGCAGGAGTGGGGGTTCGGCTGGTGATGGAACGAAATGCCCAGGTGAGCTGTTCCGTGTCGGAGCCGCCATGTTGCAGCATGCGTTCAGCGATCAATCGTGATGCTTCGACAAATGTCTGATTGTTCAGAAGTGTGAGGGCCTGCAGTGGTGTGGTGGTTTCCTCAGTCTGCACAACGCATACTTCTCTGGCTGCAGCATTGAATGTCATCATTGTTGGCGGAGGCACAGTACGCCGCCAGTAGGTATACATACTGCGACGGTACAACGCCGCGCCGGAATCCTGCTTGTAGGTTGCGTTGGAAATGCTGCGCCAGATTCCCGGTGGCATATAGGGCTTCACCGATGGGCCACCGATGTCTTCCTGCAGCAGTCCACTGATGAACAGCGCCGTGTCGCGTATCGCGTATGGAGACAGTCGTCGGCGAGGGCCGCGGGAAAGCAGTCGATTATCAGCATCTGCAGGACCGGACTGAACGGAAGACTGCTGATACGTGCCGCTGCTGACAATCAGTTTCTGCAGCGCGCGTACGTCCCAGTTGAGTCGAATGAATTCCGTGGCCAGCCAGTCAAGCAGTTCGGGATGGCTGGGGTAATCCCCCTGACTGCCGAAGTTGTCTGCGGTTCGCACCAGCCCCTGTCCGAAGAAGTGCTGCCAGATCCGATTCACGGTTACGCGAGCGGTCAGCGGGTGGTCGGGGCTGACCAGCCAGCTGGCCAGACCCAGTCGATTGGCCGGCCATTCGGGCTGCCAGCCCGCAAGCACCTGAGGCGTGGCCGGTGCCAGTGGTTGAGATTTCCGGGGAGCATCGTAGCGACCCCGATTCAGAATATATGTGGGACGCCGTTCTGTTTGTTCATGCATCACCATGACCGTCTTTTCCGAACCGGGCTGTGGCCGTGGAACTGAAGTCTGCTGAAGGGTCACCCTGGGCGGCTCGGGAGTAACGAAAGCCAGCTGTTCGGCGGAAAGACGGGGCCATGAATCCGGCACGGGAATAAAGGGCGGACTGTTGCCGTCGTTGGGGCCCAGCCCTGCTTCAGCAATGTTGTTGAAGAAGGCAAACAGCTGGTAGTAATCCTGCTGGCTGATCGGGTCGTACTTGTGGTCGTGGCAACGGGCACAATTCAACGTCAGTCCCAGAAAGATGGTCCCCGTTGTTTCAACACGATCGGCGACGTATTCCACAATCCACTCGTCGGGGATGGAGCCGCCTTCGGAATTGATGCGATGATTGCGTTGAAAGCCGGTGGCGACCTGAGTCATGAAATCACGCTCAGGAAGCAGATCCCCGGCCAGTTGCTGGATCACGAACTGATCGAACGGCATATTCTGGTTAAAAGCGTTAATGACCCAGTCGCGCCAGACCCACATGTAGCGCAGGCGATCATTCTGGTAGCCGTCGGTATCAGCGTAGCGAGCGGCTTCCAGCCAGCTGAGTGCCATGTGTTCGCCGTATCGCGGCGAAGTCATCAGTCTGTCCACCGCCAGCTGCCAGGCGGCTTCTGAAGTGTCCTTCAGAAACTCATCCAGTTCTTCCACAGTTGGCGGAAGTCCGGTGAGATCGAAGCTGAGCCGTCGCAGCAGGGTTGCCCGATCCGCCGGCGGCGACGGTTGCACGCCTTCCTGCTGCAGTCGCTGCTGCACAAACGCGTCAATCTCATTTCGTACCCCTGCCGTCCGGGGGAGTTGCGGCACCGCGGGACGTTGAGGAGGAATGAAGGACCAGTGCCGATCGTCCTGTGGCCATGCGGCCCCTGACTGCAGCCATGCCAAAAGCTGCTCACGCTGCTTCGCATTCAGCGGGCGGATGGAATGCGGCGGCGGCATCACCAGATCCGCATCGTTGGACTGCAGTCTGCGGAGCATTTCTCCGTTGGTGAGTACCATGCTGCGGATCGCTGAGTCGCGCTGATCCAGACGCAGGTCTGCCTGGCGTGCTTCCGCATCCGGGCCATGACAGTTGAAGCAGGCATCGGAAAGAATCGGGCGGATATCACGTGCGAAATCCGGAGGCACCAGTGCTGCTGCAGGCGGCTGCAGCAGGATGAGCAGAAGAACACCGGGAAGCAGTACGTGATTCACCATCCGACTTTCAGCAGG
>JALRDR010000914.1 GCA_023262145.1 Planctomycetaceae bacterium
GGCGTATGCACGCTCAGGTAGTCACAACGACTGACGACGTCGTCAACATCACGTGACAGCTCGATTCCCAGTTCTCTGCACTTCTCTTCTGAAATCAGCGGATCGTAGCCAATCACGTTCATTTCAAACGCTTTTGCACGAGATGCCACGCTGAGTCCGATGCGGCCGAGACCGATCAGCGCCAGAGTCTTTCCGGCAAGCTGTTTTCCCTGGAACGACTTGCGGTCCCATTTTCCCGCTTTCATGCTGGCATGTGCCGGCCCAATGTTGCGGGATAAGGCCAGCATCATTGCAAACGTGTGTTCGGCTGTGCTGATGGTGTTGCCACTGGGCGTGTTCATGACCAGCACGCCGGCCCTGGTGGCTGCCTCCAGATCGATATTGTCGACCCCAACCCCAGCTCGAGCAATACATTTCAAACGCTGCTGGCCATCCAGTATTTCCGGAGTCAGCGTTGTTCCACTGCGAATGATGATCGCATCACACGACTGAAGTTCCTCACGCACCTGTTCTGGTGTGAGACCACTTCGGACGACCACTTCAATGCCGTCAGTTTGTTCGAGGATTTCGAGCCCTGCCGGACTCAGACTGTCAGTGATCAGAACTCGGTACACTGCTTTTCACTCTGCCAAAAAAGGACGCCTGAGCCGTTCAGGTCGGGGAGAATCCGGAATCCTTGAAGCGGAAACCGGTTGCGATCGGAAAGCCGGATTCAGGGTGTTGTGAGCATTCCGGAGTTGAACACGTGTTCTAGGCAGAACATAGTGAAATCACAAGATGCCACGACGGTTCCCGGATGCGGAACCGTTTCCGAGCAGGATTCTTCCGGACTTCGGGAACGCATCTGTTTGTGTACTGGACAGTACGTCTGCGCGTAATAGGTAAAGTCGCTAATTTCCGTAAAGCCATACCTGCACGCTGGTACCCGCAGATAGTCGTTCCACAGCGGCAGGAATCAGCAGGAATCCATCCGCTTTCGTCGTGGAACTCAGTAGCGAACTGCCGCTGACTGCAATCAGTCGGGCTCTGTCTTCAACAAGCCTGATGCGAGCATAGTCTGTTCTTCCTGCTGACGATTGCAATGCGCTTTCCAGTGCAGCGCAAACTGAAGCATAAGGCCATAGCGATTGTCGACCGGACAGAGCTCGCACGGCCCTCCCGGCAAACAAGTCATAAGCAAACAGGCAGGCAACGGGATTTCCCGGCAGCAGAACGACCGGGCATTGCCCTGCTCTGCCCAGCCCCGCTGGTGCACCGGGGCGCATTGCAATCCCATGAATCGGCAGTTCACCAAGTTCATGGATGATGTCCGGCGCAAAGTCTTCATCCCCTGCGCTGGAACCACCAGAGACCAGCAGGAGGTCAGCACGGTCCTGCAGACCGTCGCTCAGTGCTTCTCGTATTGCGGACGGCGTATCGGGTGTCAGCCCACTGCGGACCACGATACCGCCGTCCCGCTTCACAAGAGCTGCCAGCATGGGCCCATTGGAGTCAGCGATCCGGTGACCGGTCGGACGCGTGCCGGCGGGCAGCAGTTCATTGCCGGTAATGATGAGTCCCACTCGCGGACGACGCACGACACTGACCTGACTGCAGCCAATGGAAGCCAGCAGTCCGATATCCTGTGGACGCAATCGCCGTCCTGCGGCAGCGACCTCATCACCCTGTTTCCCGAACTGTTCGAGCCTTTCCTCAAGGCGGGCGTGACGCGCCGTGCCTACGAGACGCGCCAGGTCGATGTGCGTCAGTGGAACCCGCGCGACTTTGCCGAAGGCAATTACCGCCGGGTGGATGACCGCC
>JALRDR010000373.1 GCA_023262145.1 Planctomycetaceae bacterium
ATTGAAGACCTCACAGTGGACAGGCATTGAAGACCTCACAGTGGACAGGCATTGAAGACCTCACAGTGGACAGGCATTGAAGACCTCACAGTGGACAGGCATTGAAGATTGGCATTAAAGACTCCGGTGCTGCAGACTCCCAAAGTGTCGACGCAATGCAGATACGGTCAGTGGCACCTGCGAGCGCGTTTGCTGAAGCCGACACTCGAACGTTGCTAATCCACGTGAAACGTTGTCCGCAACGTTGCGCGTCAGGACTGGAATCATCTGTGAAGAGAGCCCCGCCTGCGGCAACTCCCTGCGGCAACTCCATCCCGCTGGAGGACATGCACACGGACCGCGGTAAACGAACTGTCATTACCACCCAGCAACCACCAAATTGTTCGCCATGTGGCGACTGTACCTACTGCAGGTCGGCGAATCGTCAGATTCGGAAAAACAGATTCAATCCGTATCTTCTGCGCTGCGCACTTCTTAATCCAATCGATCAACACAGGGATTGCTCGACGACATTAGCCGATGGGAAACACTGAAGCAGTCAACAGTGCTCATAGCCGAACAAACCCCAGTCCGGTTCCTGCGACCACAAACACGGCAACTGTGCACAGTGCACATCAGGCCAGCATTGCAGTCTTTCGTCCTCACGCAGCATCTCTGCATCCGGATCACCATCATGGTTCGTCGCAAACGCCCGCCGGCAGGCAGCCAGTTCACTCTGCGAGCCTTCACAGATCCGTCATCATGGCTCGGAGGATTTCTGCACTATCTGGATGCAGAGTGCGGCATGTCGAAAAACACAACCGACGCCTACTCACGCGACCTGAACCGGTTCTTTGTATGGAATCGCGAGCATAGTCGAGTAAATCTGCATGACATTGATGTGCAGACAATCACACGCTTCCTTGATTACCTGCAGAAGCTCAGTCTCGCTGCCAGTTCCATCGGCAGAAATCTGGTCTCCATCAGGATGTTCTTTCGCTATCTGATGCTGGAAGGTGTAGTTGCAGAAAGCACCGTTGACCTCGTCAGCTCCCCCAAACTCTGGGAACGGCTTCCACGTGTGCTCAGTCCTGAAATGGTTGACCATCTGCTCGTCGCTCCACAGTCGCCCGTCGATCGTTTTCCACTGCGGGACCGCGCGATTCTGGCTGTTCTCTACGCTACCGGCTGCCGTGTTTCCGAACTAGTGCATCTGCGACGAGAAAATCTGGTGCTGGTGGAGCAGTATTGTCGCTGTACCGGAAAGGGAAACAAACAGCGACTCGTTTCACTCAACCCGGTGGCAGTCAGTGCTCTTGAAGCCTATTTCGATCACGAGCGACCCGCGCAGAGCACTGTTCGAGGAACCGACGAAGACTGGGTTTTCCTCAGCCGCAGCGGCCGGCGATTCAGCCGGGTATCAGTCTGGACACTCATTCGCCGTTACGCCGCGCGCATCGGCTGCGGGGAAATCAGTCCGCACACACTTCGTCACAGTTTCGCGACACATATGCTGGCCGGAGGTGCTGATATCCGAGCTCTTCAGGAAATGCTTGGGCATGCCAGTATCAGAACGACGCAGGTATACACGCATGTGGAACACAGTCGGCTGAAATCCGTTCACCGCCGCTGCCATCCACGCGGATGACACCGCCACGCCTCATCACGCTGATTCAGCCTCAGAATTCATCGCTGCAATCTGACTCCACATCGCTCAGATCTTCTGCCTCTTCTGCAGCAGTATGATGCTCCGGCCACCGCTGCCACGCGTACTTCCATTCCATCCACATTCGCATGACGGACCAGAGCAGTCTCATGCGTTCCAGCTGATCAGCAGGCAGCCGGGTCTGCATCGCCTGAGCCTCCCGTGCTGCCATATCCAGCCCCCAGCGACGCGCCAACTGGCGGCAGAGCAGATCCGGGCTGAGCAGGTAATCTTCGGCTTCATCATCAGTACCCGCCGCTGCAGATTCCGCGTCATTCGGAATCAGCCCTTGCTGTTCTGCCTGGACAAAGCACTCAAACAATTCACCACGACCAGGGTCTACCTCCAGCGGGCGCGTTTCCTGCTGGGCTTCGCGAATCAGATTCTCAATTACATCGACAATCCCTCCCGATGCTCGCCGCTGAGCTTCGGAGTCCGCTGAATCTTTCACTTCTCTCATGAATCACATACTCACTTGAATCACATACTTACTCGTCAGAAACACACATGAACCGCCCGCGGCCTCAAACTAACCACTCCCGCGACCACTCCTGAGATCGAAACTCAGCCTATCACCCATAGTCAGCCCGCCGACCGGCACTCCGGTCCCGCTGAGTCCATTCAGGCGGCATACGGAATCGGGTCGACTGCTCCAGCCTCCGCAAATCCTCGCAGCCGCAACTGACAGGAATCGCACTCCCCACAGGAAGCACCATTGTCGCGAGGGTCATAACAGCTATGCGTTAATCCATAATTCACTCCCAGCCGCAGACCAGTGCGAATGATCTCCGCCTTGGTCATAGTGATCAGCGGTGCATGGATGCGAATTCGCTGCCCCTCCACACCAGCCTTAGTCGCCAGATTCGCCATCTCTTCAAATGCAGCAACATATTCCGGACGGCAGTCGGGGTACCCGCTATAGTCAACGGCATTCACACCGACAAACAAATCGTGGGCTCCAATCGATTCTGCAAGGCCAAGTGCTACAGCCAGAAAAACAGTGTTCCGAGCCGGCACATAGGTAACAGGAATACCAGAAGACAACTGGCTCTCGTCTCGATTATGCGGAACCGGAATGTCATTTGTGAGCGCAGAGCCGCGAAAGATCTCCGTCGCCACAGGAAACACGACCCGACTGACCACGCCATTGGCCCTGCAGATCGCTTCGGCCGCATTGAGTTCATGCCGATGTCGCTGGCCATAATCAAAGGAGATTGCATGCAGCTCGAAACCATGTTCGCGAGCGATCGCCAGAGCTGTCGCGGAATCAAGGCCACCACTGACCAGAACGACCGCCTTCTTAATCGTCATTACGTCTTCTCCCGACCTGCAGGAACAGCGCACTCGGAGTTACCTCTGTTTCCCGATTCCATTTCTGCCCCAGTGCTGCTGCCCTGTTCGCGAACTACCGAAAGGAAGTCCCCGAGGCAGCGACTGCTTCAGCGAGAGTTTTCAGGGTTTTCGGGAACCGTTGCAACCAGAGAGACAAGATACTCCAGCAGATCCGCAGATTCCTGAATTGTCAGGTCCCGCAGCAACTGCTCCGGCATCAGAGATTTCTGCTGCACCGTCAGCGATTCCACTTCGTCGGCAGGAATATCCAGCAGCCGGTTCCCGACCAGGAGCAACTGCAGGTTTTCTGCCGTCCGCTGTCGGAGGAGTCCGGTGTGCACCAGACCCTGTGTCGTCTCCACAGACCACATCAGATAAGCCGGCTCAATGCGCCGCGATGGCTCATGAATCTGACTCAGAATCTCTTCCCTTCGCATACGGCGGCCTATTCCATCAAGCGGAGGCCCCAGTGCGATCCCTTGCCCCTCAGCCTGATGGCAGTTCACACACGACACACTTCCTTCACGGCGAAAGACTTCACGACCGCGGCCGGCGTTTCCTGCCAGAGCGAGCAGCGCCTGCAGATCCATACCACGACCACTGGTTCCACGAAACTGGTCTGCGGGAAGATAACTTGCGAACAGATCTCTGGCTGCCAACTGTGTACTTCGGGCAGAAAGCTGTGCGATCTCTTCTGCCAGCGATCGCCCCGATGCTGTGCCCTGCAATTTCAACAATGCCGCCAGCGTTCCACGCGTGGTCCCGATCAGTTCCAGCAATAACGTTTCACGTGCTTCCCCCTTGAGAGCGGTCACTCGTCGCAATGCTGAATGAACCTCCTGCACTTCGTTGCGGTAGGCATCAGTCTCCGCAGATTGAACAACCGGCATCTGCTTAATCCACTCCTGCACCGCAGCAATCGCTGGCCGATCCGGCAATGTTGCTCCCATTCGTGGCATGCGTCCTCCGGCACATGAAGCGATCCGATAGAGCAGTACTGAACCTTCCGGATCACCCGGTGAAATCAGTCTCGCTCCTGAAATGCCAAACCCGCCACGCAACGGCAATTGCTCCAGCAACTGCATCTGATCCGCAGCCGTCTCGCGACGCACATCGATCAAGGCGCTGCCGCCGGCGTGGGGCTGGTGACAATGGCTGCAGTTGACGTGCAGCCAGGAGCGCACCTGCTGATCAAGCGACGCCCCGGAACTTCCTATTGCTGCCAGCCGGGCTGCTTCTGCCGCTGGTTCCAGCCCCTTTATCCAGCCGGCAATCCGTAATACATCAGTCTGCTTTTTCCTATCAGCAGTCTCTGTCTGCAACTGGGCGGCACTCAGTCCGAGCGGTGACGCAGACTGAATTCCCAGCCCCGCCGTTTTCAGCTCCACCCAGGGATTGTGGCAGACCTGACACTCACTGCGAGCCGCAAATCTCCATTCCAGCATTCGTCTGCCATCTGTGGCATCTGAATCAAGGATTTCCAGCTGCCGAGTGTCCCCATCTGCCGAAACCAGCTCTGCGTCAGTCTGCTGTTCATTCCAACGATATGTATATGGACGCCAGACACCGTTGTGCCGATGCAACAACTGCGTCTCAAGGTGATGTCTGCTGGCTGGATCGTCCATGTTGAGCTGCATACTGAGTGTCTTCACCAGTACGGCATCGTCCGGATAAGTCCAGCGACCACCTTCGTGGAGCAGCGGTTCTGTTCCCGGCAGTGCCAGCCAACGCTGCGAAGTTGCCCCGTCCTGCCATTGTTCAATCGCAATGGAATACTCCAGTACACCCGTTTCCGGAAGCTGTCGGGAAACGTCGCGAAAAATCCCGGTCCCGCTGAGCAGTTCGGGGAACTGCCGGGATTCCACCTGCTGCGGCTGCGGTGAAAGCTGCCAGATCTGCTGGCTTCTCTGATAGTCCAGCAAATACAGTTCACCAGCTGAATCCTCACCAAAACTCACCAGCTGCAACGGTGTCTGAGCAAGCTCCTCATGCCATGTCACCTGACCATCTTCATAACGCAGCCCCCACACGCGCCCCGTCTGGTAATCACCATAAACATAAACACCCTGCAGTTCCGGGATTCGATTCCCCCGATAGACAAAACCACCAGTCATGGACGCTGCTTCAGAATGCGGATGCCAGACCACCGGAGGAGAAATCGGGGCTGGTCCCTGCGGTATTCCCGGTACAGCTGTCTGCGGCCCCTCCATAATCGGCCAGCCGTAATTCCCGCCACGCTCCACCCGATGGATCATTTCCCAGAGCTGCCAGCCGACATCCCCGACCCACAGATCTCCAGTGCGACGATCAAAACTCATTCGCCACGGATTGCGGAATCCAAACGCCCAGATCTCCGGACGTACATCAGCACGATGCAGAAACGGATTGTCAGCCGGAATCTGATAAGGAGTCCCATCGTCAGCACCACGCACATCGATTCGCAGGATACAACTGAGCAGATTGCTGCAATCCTGCCCAGCCTGGAGCGGATCCGGCGGTGATGGAGCCCCACCGTCGCCGGTGGAAATGTACAACATCCCATCCGGACCAAACTGCAGACTACACCCGTTGTGCCCACCAGACCACCAGCGAATCAACTGCCGCTCGGAGCCAGGATCAGCAGTGGGGGGATTTGTTTCCCGCATCCGGAATTCCGACACACATGTGCCGTCCTCGCGATTTCCCCCCTCGATGTAGCACACATAAAACAGGCGGTTCTGAGCAAAATCTGGATGAAAAGTCAGCGAGTATGCAGCTGAGACTTCCTCGTGCAGCGATTTCAGATTCAGCACTTCATCTGCTGTGTCAGCATCAGGACGCAACGGAAACGAGAGAATTCTGCCCTGCTGCTCCAGCACATACAGACGGTCACTGCCCTCGGGTGCCGTCAGGTCAAGCGGTTGTTGAAACGTCAGCTGAGGAAACGCGGGGGTGACCTGATAAGGCGGAGGAGGCTCTGCTGTGCCATGCACCCGGGACACCGTCCACGCTGCCCGCGATGCGACCGGCGGTTCATCTGCGAGGACAAAAAAATCGGCTCCGGCAAATGCCATCAATGTCAGGATTGTGAAGCGGTTCACAGCGTTCTCCCGGAAACAGCAATAATTGTCTGTGACCTGCAGCCTGTTGCTGCAGTCCTGAAGCTTGCACTCAACAACACGTCACGCAGGAACCCATAAGTCTGCCCATTACGCGCCACCACGCGCTTCCACAATGTTCGCTCATTCCCGGCAATTCCGACCATTCCAATCAATCGACAAAACCAGCGTTGCAGGAACTGCAGCAGCCTGGTTGTCACTGCTGATGCCCTGCAGCGCCGGGATTCTGCGAGTCAGGGTGAGAAAACAGCCAACGGAATGCGATAAGGATGCCCCCAAACTGTGAAATCCACCGCCATTCTTCCGGGACAGTGTATAATTCAGAGGTTCTGCAGTCACCCGGGCAGGCCTTCCGGTCACCGCAATTGACCCTGCCGGGCGGGGGAATGGTCCCTTTCTGATGACGCCGAATATCATCATTTCGACTTCCGGGTTGATCCTCGCGAAGTTCACTTTTGCACCTGGGACTGCAGTCAGGCTCACTACGGCGCGTGCCCCACTCTTAGAAAGCCCACCCGTATGTCGACATTGCAGCTAAAAACGGAGGCCTCTGCAGCTACTGTCACTGGTACAAACAGCATGGATTTGTCCGCAGCGAAGATTCGATTACTGCGGTCCGTCTGCCTGCTCGGACTGGGAATCTGCAGCTACCTGGCGTGGACAGCATTCAGCATGCAACCACTGATAGGATGCGGATCCGGAGGCACGATCGACTGTGGCCACGTACTCAACAGCACCTGGTCGAAAGTCCTCGGAATTCCTGTCAGCGTCCCGGCAGTCGGACTCTATCTTACAATGCTCAGTCTGCTGCTGCTGGTTCAGCGCCCTGCCCCTGAAGATCTGCGGCAACATCTCTGGACCGCTCTGCAGTTTGGTTTCTTTGCCGCCGCTGCTGCCGCAATCTGGTTCACTGGTCTGCAGCTGTTTGTACTGAAACATATTTGTCCATGGTGCATCGCTGCTCACTGCTGCGGTCTGATCCTGGCGGGATGCTCAATCGCGTGGAAGTGCACACCGCTGCGAAAACGACAACTGGCCGGTGGCAGTAGTCTGATGTCAGTGGCCCTGCTGATCACACTCCAAAGTACTGCTGAACCGGAGGTGGCTTTCGAAGTGGAAGTGCCCCAGTGGCTGCAGCAGGAAGGGCAACTGGTCGCCGAACCCACTGCTGACTCTTCTGCATCCGATGCATCGTTTTCCGCCCCCAGCGAACCATTTGCCGCTCCGGGTGCGACCTTTTCCGCTCCCGGTGAACCGACACCACCAGCAGCCAGTGAGTTTGTCGCCCCGGGTCAGGTCCCTGCAACATCTCCACCTGCTCAACCTGCAGCAGAGATCTTCTCCGCCCCCTTCTCTGCGACACTGCCTGTGCCAGAACCGCAGAAACTGCAGAGGTCCATACTGCCGCAGTTCCTGCAGTCAGCCACAGCAACCTTCCCGTGGACGTTGTTCTCCGTTTCCAGCCAGTCACTACTGCTGATTCCTGACGAACCAGCAGACCCTATCGCAGCCCCTCCGGAACCGCGACAAGTGACGGTTGCCGGACAGCTGCAGCCCATCACACTGATAGTGGATCACTGGCCGGGACTGGGGCCCCGAGATGCCGATCTGCACTTCGTGGAACTCTTTGATTACACGTGTCCTCACTGCCGAGAACTTCACGCCTCCATCAAGGAAGTAATGGCGGAATTTGACGGACGTGTGGGTGTACTGACACTGCCCGTACCGCTCGAACGAGCGTGCAATGACGCCTCATCGGGGTCCGGCAGCCATGCAGGTTCCTGTGAACTCAGTCAGCTCGCAATTGCTGTCTGGCGTTGCAACTCTGCCGCATTTCCGGAATACCACGACTGGCTGTTCAACACGCTTCCTTCGCCGGCGGCTGCGCGAAGCAGGGCTGAGGCGACAGTGGGTGCAGAAAGACTGCAGCAGGAACTGGCCTCCGGAATTCCCGGGCAATACGTCGCACGGCACGTCACCCTGTATAAGCAGGTCGGTGCAGGATCTGTTCCCAGACTCTTGTTTTCCCGTTCCTCGGTGAAAGGTGCCATTCCAAAGCGGCAGTTGAGTTCCATGATTCGGAAGGAACTTCGGGCACTGCCGTCTGAAGTGCAATAATGGTGAACTGTTCTTAAGCTTTTGAATCTGTCTGCTCTTCCCCTCTGCTGCATCCATACACGCCATGGCCGACCGCTGGGACCTGATCCGACTTTCGCTGGCACGTCGTTTTTTTCTGGCAACAATTGCTCAGGCAGCAGTCGTGATCACAGGCGGTGTCACGCTGGGCTGGGTATTTGGTCGGCAGACTGCATCTGACCAGCTGCGCATCCCGGCGGCATTTCTGATCAGCACCGTACTGCTGGGTGTTGGGAGCGTCTACCTTGAACAGGCTCGCGGCTATGTGCGGAAGGAACGTCAGCAGTTGTTTCGCAAGTCTCTGCTGCGAGCGTTGATTTCCGCAATGATGTTTGTGGCTGTGCAGGGCTATGGGTTGTGGGCGATTGATAAGGGCACCAGTTCGGCAGCAGCAGCGCAGCTGGGTGTTCATGGTTTCGTCATCATGATGACTGCCTTGCACGGGATGCACTTCGTAGTCGCCCAGTCCATTCTGCTCTGGGTGACATTGTCCGCATTTGCAGATCGCTATGATCACGAATACTCCTGGGGAGTTACATTTGCTGCCGGCTTCTGGCATATCCTTGGCCTCGTCTGGCTCTGCATCCTGTTCCTGTTCTCAACGGCCAGTGTCAACTGAATGGTCAGTCCTTCGCTGCCACCGACCCTGCCGAAATGCCATTCTCCCGGCCCGTAGGTGACACATGTTCGAACTACGTAATCCTGTCCGACTCCTCCTGCTGTCAACACTGCTGCTCACGATCAATTCTGCTGTTGCCCAGCAGAGCTCCGCGTACCGTATCCTGTCAGAGTCACTACCGGATCTGCAACGTCCGGAACCATTCCTGCAAAGCGGCTCCCCAGCTGCCGGCCAACGAGTCCGCATCTGGCCTGCTGACGATCAGTCCGGTCCGGCAGCAGTCCTGTATCTGCCCAGCAACTGGAATTCAGAACAGCGCTGGCCCATCTTTGTCGAACTGCCCGGGAACGGCGGTTTTCGCAATGCTCTTGGGGATGTGTGCACTGGTAAACCGGAAGACTGCAGCCTTGGTTATGGCCTTACGAATGGCCAGGACTGGATCTGGCTTTCACTGCCGTTCCTGAATTCTGATGGCAGCGAAATGGCCACAACGTGGTGGGGAGATCCACCGGAATATCGCCCCACCGCAACGCTCGGATTCTGGCAGCAGATGCTGGAGCAGGTCTGCATTCGCTACGCCGGCGATTCCCGCTGCGTCGTGCTTGCCGGGTTTTCTCGCGGTGCAATCGCCTGCAATGCACTGGGGCTGCATGATGATCGGACATCCGCACTCTGGACGGCATTTCTTCCCTGCAGCCACTATGACGGTGTTCGCCGCTGGCCCTTTCCTGACTCTGATCCGCAATCCGCAATCGGACGGTTACAGCGACTGCAGGACCGTCCTCAGTTTATCTGCGGAGAAGGCTCTCAGACGGCTGATACGCAACGCTGGCTGATGCAGCACAGACCGGCCCTGACCGGCATGGAGTTCCATTCCACCGGCTTTGTCAATCACTCCGATCGCTGGGTGCTGTATGAAGGACCAGCCCGGACTGCTGCGCGAAACTGGCTGCAGCGAATTCGGAATGCCCGGCCGGCACAGTGACTTCACTTCTGCCATTTGCCCGTACCCGCCAGCCCCACCAGAAGCCTCGCACTCGGCATGCCCGTCTTCGTGGCGGCTCGTTTTTCTCCGCTGCCGGTTTTCGGTACGCTGCGACTGGTAATCTACTGCAAGCACCCGCTGTCATCAGGAGCATGCCGTGAAACTTGGTCTGATCAATAGTGCCTGGGCACAATCCGGACATGACACCGCGTGGGGTATCCAGCGAACAAAGCAAATCGGTTTTGACACAATCGATATCTTCACGGATCCTCTGGATATCGATATCCGCGAACGCGCTCGAATTCGGCGTGAATGCTCTGCCGCAGATCTGCCGATCATCTCTGTCTGCTGTGTGGCAGTCGGGCTGATCGACTTTAATCCCTCGGTACAGCGATTCCATATGGAGCGGTGTCGCAAATTCATTGATCTGTGTTACGAACTGGAAGCGAACAACCTGCTGCTGGTTATCGGCGAGTACATCTGGAACCAGGAAGTCATTTCGCCACAGGAACAGTGGCAGACCGGAGTTGACAACTGCAGGCGGCTGGCCGATTACGCCGCAGACAGAGCGCTGCAGATTGCTCTGGAGCTGGAACCCTTTCCACTCTCGCTGGTGAATTCGGCGGACACCATGCAGTCTTTTCTGCAGCATGTTGATCATCCGGCATTCCAGGCCAACCTCGATATTTCGCACCTGCACCTCGCAGGTGTACCCGCAGATCAGCTCTCAGGGCTGAAAGGTCGCACGATTCACTGCCATATTTCTGACTGCGATGGGAAGAAACATGGAGATCTGCCACCGGGCCGCGGAGTTGTGGACTTTCTTCCCTATCTGAAGCAGCTTCCGCAGCTGGATTTCAACGGGGTGATGTCAATTGAGCTCGAGTATTCTCCGGAACCTGCACAGATTGAGGCATGGGTTCGCGAGGCGCATGACGCCACCCGTAATCTGATGCAGCAGGCGGGACTTGCCGAATGAACGCAGCGGTCTTGAACCCGCTTTCAACCTCTCAGGCGGTGGTTCTCCTGCAACCGGCCTGTTCAGACCGGAGTCTTGTCTCCCGCTACAGGACGCCTCACCGGCTCATCGCCGAATCGCGCAGAAACGGCGAACCTGCTCCGTCAGCGCCTGTTCAACCGGCAGACGCTCCATGGAGCTGGCTCCGTAAAAACCATCCAGTGTCGGTAATGACTGCAGCACAAATGCAGCGTCTTCCGGCATCGCTATCGGGCCGCCGTGACAGAGCACAATCACATCACTGCGCACGGAGCGTGCTGCGGCCATGATCTCGGCCACTCTCGTCACACTGTCGTCCAGCGACAATGCGGTCTGCGCACCGATGGTTCCCGATGTTGTGAGCCCCATGTGAGCCACGATGATGTCAGCACCGACCTCAGTCAACTGCTCAGCCTGTTGCGGATCAAAGGCGTAGGGTGTCGTCAGCAGGTCCATCTGGTGGGCTGCGGCAATCAGGTCCACTTCCAGGCCAAATCCCATACCCGTTTCTTCCAGGTTGGCTCGAAACACACCGTCGATCAGACCGACCGTCGGGAAATTCTGAATCCCGGCGTAACCAAGGTCGCGCAGTTCACGCAGAAAGGACTCGCGGAGCATGAATGGATCGGTGCCACAGACACCTGCCAGCACCGGTGTGTGTGATACTGCCGTAAGCACTTCAGAGGCCATTTCCCTGACAATCTCATTTGCGTTGCCATATGGGAGCAAACCTGCAAGCGAACCTCGGCCGGCCATTCGATAGCGACCGGAGTTGTAGACGACGATAAGATCGATTCCTCCTGCTTCTTCGCATTTGGCACTGATTCCCGTCCCGGCACCACCACCAATGAGTGGTAATCCTGCCGCACGCTTCGCGTGCAACTGCTGCAGAATCTGCTTGCGAGAAATTGCCGGCATGAACTTGTTTCCTTTGCGGTCGCCAATGAACTGTCCCAAACGGAGTGAGCAAAGCGTCTGCGATGAGCGGCTGTTACGCAAAGCAAGGAAGCTGATTTCCGCAAGTTTTCAGTGTGCAGATGCCTCCAGCCTGCCCCGGCATGGTCATGCGCACTACGGTCTTCCAACTGATCATGCGGGCCTCGCAGCTGCATGGACACCATGCATTGACGGAACGTGCCGGCACCCGCAAGGCATCAGCATATTCCAGTTTTTAAGTCCGCAGCCTCGTCCTGGATACAGCCCGCCTGCCCGAATTGGATTGCCGCCCATGCAGCGCTGCATGACGCGGATATGAAACTCTGGTGCATGCAGAAAACCGCGGGATTTCACCCACATTTGCGGTGTGTCAATCTGCTTAGGCGTGCAATCCCTCAATTCCCTGCAACCATCAGAATGAGAATCCCTTGCAGAGCACTAACCTCGCAATTAGCAGCATCGCAGGCAGCTGAGGTTAGTGCTGTTTAACAGGCTGTTGGCCCCGTTTGTAAATGAAACATTACAAACTCGACCATCTGAAAATCCCGCCACAACAACTCGTTTTTTTTTGCAAAAAACCAATTTTACGTTGGCCAGTGTTTTCACTGCACTTGCGGTCTCTAATGCGTCCGAATTGGCCGCTTTACCTTCATCGGGAGAGCGATTCAGGGCTGAGTCGCATGCTATTTGAGACTCATACATCCTGTGTTTTCAGAGTGCTCCAAAAAAGACAATTGCACACATCAAATGCTTGCACATGGTAATAGGGTTTACGATGACTAAGACAATGTCCCTGCTGAACCGCCGATCTCTGCTGAAAGCGGCTTCTGCCGTGTTCACCGCAGTCTCCTCGCTGGATGCGAACGACCGGCTGGAGGATTCTGATCGTCAGAATGCAGTGAACAATGGGGTGGCCCGGAACGGACAGCCTCGGCAAAACAAAGTGGCACAGCAGTTCGACCCAGGAAATGTCGGCAAAGGTACCCCCTTCACGTTTAGCCCGTTTTCCGTTGAAATGACAGTTCCCCCCGAAGCGCAACCGGTTGCAGTGGGCGATGCACCATTTGCTCCAGGCGACGTTTTCCACGGAATTGCTCCGGAGTTCTATGACCGCTCTGTTGCTGAACGGCCGGATTTGCAGTGGTATGAGGCGTTCCCGACAAAGTGGTATCAACTGGACACACACTACTTGACGGCTGAGATTATTCCCGGAGTGAGAACCCCGGTGATGTGCTACGGCGGCAGCATTCCCGGTCCAACATTCCGAGCCCGAGTAGGCCAGCCAGTTGTTGTTCGGGCTACTAACAGCCTGAACATTGAGCAGTCAATCCACCTGCATGGTGGCCACAATCCGGCGCACAGCGATGGTTACCCGAATTTCTATATCCTGCCCGGCCAGCAAAGAGATTATTTTTACACCAACACAGTCCCGTTACGTGATGGCAAGCCTGATTTCTCAGAGTCACCTTCCACCATGTGGTACCACGACCACTCGATGGATCTCACGGCCAACCTGGTGATCCAGGGACTCACCGGGTTCTTTCTGGTCAGGGATCAGATTGAACAGGATCTGATCGACAGCAATGTCCTTCCGGACGAGCCCTACGACATACCGGTGGCGCTGCAGGATAAACGGTTCAATGCTGACGGAACCATTTTCTGGGATCCGCTTGATCACAACGGTACGCTCGGTGACATCTGGATTGCCAATGGCAAGGCGCAGCCTTTCTTCCGAGTGCAAAGACGCAAGTATCGCTTTCGTCTGCTCAATGGGTGCAACGCCCGATTCATGGAACTGCGGCTCAGCAGCGGGCAGCCATTCATCCATCTTGGCAAGGACACCTGGCTGTTCCCAAATGCCATCGAATCGGAAACTCTGCTGTTATCGATGGGACAGCGAGCAGACGTCGTGATTGACTTTACCAACGCACCGAGTGAAGTATTTCTGGAAAACATTCTCTGCCAGAGCGACGGGCGCGGCCCTGATGGTTCGCTGGATGTACCGCAGCACTGCATCCCTGGAGCTCCATTCATCAAGTTCATCGTTGAGGACGGCGTTGTTGAGAACGACGTCACCGTAGAGCCGGGAACGGCGCTGCGCCCTCACGTCAGAATCAACCCCTCCGAAGCGGTCACCACACGAGAGTTCAGGTTTCACCGCACGAAGGGGGCATGGATGATCAACGGACAATTCTTCGATCCGGATCGAGCAGACGTTGTTCCACAGCTTGGAACTGTTGAAAAGTGGATTCTGAAAAACGGCGGGGGGGGCTGGTGGCACCCGATTCATATTCATCTGGAGTCTCACCAGATTCTGAGTGTCAACGGAAAAGCTCCGTCACTCAGTCAGTCCTTCAAGAATGACACGGTCATCCTTGACGGCGGTGCAGAAGTGGAAATCCTGATCAATTTCAGAACATTTCGAGGGCCATTTGTCTTTCATTGCCACAACCTGGAGCACGAAGACATGCGGATGATGTTTGTGTTTGACCCCACTGTTGGCGGCGGTAGCGGACCGACAGTGATTCAGCAGTCATTTCCGTAATAGCCCGGCCACGCTGAGCTGCCGTCCAGTGCAGCTGCCCCCTGTTCGTCTCACCACCACTGCTGCCGCATTCGGATATCCCTTCATGAATCGACTCCTGCTGCTGACGCTCCTGCCTGCGTCCATGTACGTGCTATTCGTCATCTCCGTCGATCAATCTGTGAGTCCACAGCAGGCAATGACTCCCCGGGAACTGCGCAATCAGGAGCGAATTGAGAAGCTTGACCCCAGGCCGTTGCCCACGCATCAGGGGCCTCGTGTCTCCGATCGCTTCCCTGACATCCTGCTTACTGATCAGTACGGCAAGGAACATCGCTTCGTTTCTGACCTCGTACGTGATCACACCGTCTGTCTTGTTCTGTTCTTTACAGAGTGCACCGGTACGTGCCCGGGGACGACACAGGTAATGAAACGACTGCGCGAAGCTGCGCGAAATGAATTCCCGACTGACGAAATTCGTTTTGTTTCAATTACTCTCGACCCGGATATCGATGATCCCAATATTCTGCTCCACTATGCTGAGTCACGAGGACTGGGGCCGCAGGATGGACTGGCCGACTGGTACTTTCTCACCGGAGAGTTTTCAGAGCTGGAACAACTCCGCAGAGCACTCGGGCTCTACGACCTTGACCCGGAAATTGACGCTGACCGCAGTGAACACGCCTCGCTGATCACATTCGGCAACGATCGCCATAATCGCTGGGCATCCATGCCCGCCGGACTTGGCTTCGATGATCTGAATGAAACGCTCTGCCGAATCTGCGGCAACAGCCAGAGGCAACGCTTCGAAATGGCTCTGAAGGAAGGCAGAATGGTTGAGGACAATACCGAGACCAACGACGCCCAAAGCCAAACCGCAGGCGACACTGCCGCATGCTGCGAAGAGCAACTGTCAGCAGAACAATTCACACAAAACTGATTCATCAGCCGGACGCCCTGGCTCCCGCACAAAACAGCAGGACTCACCAGCGATCTGCATGAATTCAAAACCTCTGTTGCGTCACTTTCGCAAAGCAAAGAGGCCACAGGAAGGCATGCACACGCACTTGCCTGCAGGAATTTGTCCCGCTAGATTACGGCCACCGCCGCCGTAGCTCAGCTGGCAGAGCGACGCTTTCGTAAAGCGTAGGTCGCTGGTTCAAATCCAGTCGGCGGCTTTTGCATCAACTCTGTAGACAACCCTTGTCTGCAACGATGACCGGAAACTGCATGACTGCTTAGTGCGTTTGGCCGTGGTGCCCCGTGCCCCGTGTGAGTGCGTTACCGCGTGTGAGTCCGCCACCTGGGGTAAGTCCGACACCTGCTGCATCTGCCCTGCACCGTGGAACGACTGCTGTTATCCGGTCCCGTCGGCAGTAAATCCCAGGGCCACAAAGTTCCCGGACGTGCGGACTTTTGAAAACCAACCGCGTTGAAGCCCCGCGACCTTCCTCCTCAGGTTGCGATGCGGGCTGCCAGCAAAATGCATCGTGCTCGGCTTTTGCGGTTTCGTCGATAGCCCGCGAAAGTGCAGATCCGCGTGAGCAGTGACTTTCTGAGGAATACCGTCAGCAAACCGCGCGCAGCCCGTCGGTTGTGTGGGGCGTCACATGCTGTGCCCGGCTGCCAGCCTGCCTCGGAAAGATACACCGGGGCGGATGAACTATCCGGATTACACTGCGTTGCCCTACCCCCGCCATGGGGTCAGCAGTTACTGGTTGTCACCGTCTCACGACCCAGCTTGCGAAGCCAGCGATAGTGCGATCCAACAGCGTCAAGTACCGTGCGGTGGGCTGAGTACTGTACACCAAATTCCTTGCAGGTCTTTTCCAGCAGCCCCGACAATGCCGGATAGTTGACATGGCAGATCTGCGGAAACAGATGATGTTCAATCTGATGATTCAGCCCCCCGGTAAACCACGTCACCAGCGGATTATGACGAGCGAAATTGACTGTCGTTTCCACCTGATGCACAGCCCACGCATTTTCCATCCGTCCGGATGCGTCGCTGGGCATGGGAAACTCCGCGCACTCCACGCAGTGCGCCAACTGGAAGACAACGCTGAGCAGAATTCCCTGCAGAAATGATGTGAGCAGAAACGTTGGAATCACTACAGTCCAGGAGTGCATCGCCAGCGGAATTGCGAATGCCAGCGACAGAAATGCCAGCTTGCCGCCCAGGAAGACTGCCAGATCCCAGCCCCGTGGTCGAGAAAAGCGGAACTGACTGTGACTTCCCCGAATAAACAGCAGCGAGTCATCCACAAACTGCCACTTCAGCGTAATGAACCCATACAGCACCCACAGATAAATGTGCTGAAGTCGGTGAAATCGAAATTGTCGCTGGTGCGGAGACAGCCTGCCCAGAATTCCCAGATCGATATCACCATCGTGTCCGGTAATATTCGTGAATGAATGGTGCACCAGGTTGTGGGTCTTCTTCCAGATGTACGAACTGCCGCCCAGCAGGTCCAGTGTCATCCCCATCAATGAGTTCACCCAGCGACGACGAGAATAGGCCGCGTGAGAGCCATCATGCTGGATGTTGAATCCGATGCAGGCCATCGAGGCGCCCAGCGATGCGGCCAACGGAAACACCTGCCACCATGTGCTGGCCCCGAATACCAGCAGCAAATATGAAGCCACAAACCACGTCATGATGACCACGGTCTTGACGTACATCTGCAGACAGTCGCGACGAGGGCGTCCGGAACTGGTGAAGTACTCGTCCACTCGCTGCCGCAGCACATTCAGAAACGCATCGCCGGAGGCAAATTTGATCTGGACATCCTGCCCCAGGCGAGCCTTGTCAGGAATGCACTCGGCAATTGCAGGAGCATCCTCGACCATCATCGCAGCCGCAGCAGCATTCTCAGCAATCAGCTCAGACTGCCCGGACGATTGTAATGAAGAATCCACAGTGATCTGAGTCATGCAATTGTCTCTCTGCCGACTGTTGCGTTCCACGGTCAGCACAGAGCCGACCATCAAGAAACAGACATCAACGTTTCACGCTTGGTCTGTTTCGACTTCACCGGAACAGAGTGTCGGCGTCCTGCAGCTTACTGATGCGTTCGCAGGCCACAACTGAATAGCCGCCAGGGGCAATGCAGGTGGAGCAAACGATCTGAGCGGCAGACTGTTAAGTCAGAATTCCAACGCGATTTTCACTTGTGTGCAACCTCAACCACTGCTGGGAACTGGCAGATTCCGGTTGTCTCCAAAACAGGGATCTTTCCAACGGGGTCACATCTGGAGCGATTCTCGGCATGGTGGACTTCAGCAGCGGGAAAAACGACCGAAGAACAGTCGAACTGCAGTGAGCCGGAATACCATTGCTGCGTTGTGATTTCCCCGCGCTCGGTTATTCTGACACCTGTTTGTTCACTCCGCTTCACGATCACTTCGCCTGAGATGCCTCTGATGTCAACCCATTTGTTTCGGCTGCTCTGCTGCCTTGCGCTGCTGCTTCCTGCATTCTCAAATACCGCCCTGCGCGCTGATGAACCCGGCTCACCGGACGCAAACGGAGATTTTGTGATTGGTCCGGAGTACCGACTGGATCCGGATCTGACCGATCGCGGAAACGCAGGCGGGCAGTCATTTGAATTCTCAATGAAACTGGCCGACAGCAGGATCTTTCCAGGCACAGACACCACTCTTGATTCTCGCAAGGAAGTCCGCACCGAGCGAAAAGTCTGGGTCTATATTCCCGCCGTTTACAAGAACGGAACAAAAGCTCCGTTCCTTGTAACTCTTGATGGGCCCAGCCATCTGAATCACCTGCGATTTGCTCTGGATAATCTGACAGTCTCAACGAACCCCGCTCGCCGTCTGCCGGGATTTGTGGTGATCTCAGTTCAGAATGGAGGCAATGACGGCAAGGGGAGCGAACGCGGACTGGAGTATGACACGATGTCCGATCGATTCGCCCGCTTTATCAACGACGAGGTACTCAGCGAAGTCGTGAATCACCCGGAAATCCGCGCCGCCTTCCCGAACTTTGCACTCACCGATGATCCTGACGGCCGA
>JALRDR010000376.1 GCA_023262145.1 Planctomycetaceae bacterium
TCGCCGCTTTGCACATCATTGATGAAGTCGCGAAATCCTCCCACTCGCTCTGCCTGAAGCTGCTGCTCCATCCGGTAGAGGTCGCGATACTGGCGGGTGTGCCGCGGATAGGGTGGTGCATGACAGCCCAGAATATCCTCCGCAAACATGAACTGGATGTCACCGCCACTTCCCGCGCCAATGGACGAAGTCACCAGGCAAGTTCGACAGGAGATCTCCTGCAGCAGTTCAGCCGGAATCACCTCAACTTCCACCGCCCACGCCCCCGCCGCTTCAAACGACTGAATCTGATTGTAAATCCAGACAGCTTCCTCCAGCGTCTTCCCCACGGCTCTCAGACCACCCGTCCACGTCGAAAGACGCGGCACCAGCCCTGCATGAGCCTGCACAGGAATCCCCATGCGTGACACAGCCCGAATGAACTCCGGACCCCACTGACACATGATCCCGTCTGCACCGGCTTCCATCGCCACAAACCCGGCTCGCACCGCTTCATCTGCCGTCGCCACCTTCGTCAGACCAATGCAGAACGTCATGAACGTATGCGGAGCTGCCTTGCGAATTGCCATCGCGGCGGCCGGATTTGCTGGATCAAACTTCACCTTCATTGTATCGATGCCCGCCTCTTCCGCCGCAGCCGCCTCCTGAATTGTGAACGGCATCGTCTCTGTCAGAACCTTTTTCCCTTTCAGTTCCTGCAGGTGTTTCACCGTGTAATTGCGTGTCGCATACTGGCCACCCAGAGTCATCGTGCGCTGCAATCCGCGTTCCTGCGCGTCCCGCGGCGGCAGTTCGTTCGTTGGTGTTCCGTCAGGATTCATGAGCTGTCGCTTTATTCGGTTGAAAAGCAGAAGTGATTGGCCACAGCAACTCACTCGCTGCAAGATGGCCGCCGTCCACACCGCACGATCGTACCCGGAACGCACGTTCATCAAAACAATCCGCGTATTTTTTCATACGCTGCAATTGATGGAACGCTGCGGGGAATGCCTGACCGGCAAAAAGCGGTCAGCAGCTCCTGATCCTTCAACAGCACACGTTGCGCCCGCCCCGCACAGCTCCCCCATAACGCCCCTCACCCGCGTTCGCCAGCACGCCCGAGACAGACACCGGCTCTGAAGTCATCACCCACACAGGCGACACCACTCTTCGCAATATGATCGCCAATCTCCTAACATCATCAGCCCCGTCCCCAAAGTTCGTCCGCCAGCGTTTCTCTCTTACTACACTGAGTCCGTAAGCAACTGCCACTCAGGAGTGGATGCTGCCCGCTGGCTCGTCGGCCCGTCAGCCGGAAAGGAACCGTCATTGATGCACATCTGGGTAGATGCCGATGCCTGTCCAGGCGAAGCCAAAGAGGTCCTCTACAGAACCTCAAAACGACTGCAGATCCCGATCACTCTGGTTGCCAATCAGATGATGTTTGTGCCTAAGTCACCCCTCGTTCGCTTTGAACTTGTTGCGGCTGGTGCAAACAGGGCTGATCAGAGAATCGTGGAATTGCTTCAGAACGGCGACCTGGTCATCTCCGCCGATATTCCGCTCGCTGCTGATGCCGTGGCAAAAGGAGCCACAGTCCTCGATCCCCGCGGCAACGTGCTGGATGCTCACAGCGTTGGTTCACGGCTGGCCACCAGAAACCTGCTTGAGGATCTTCGCAGCTCAGGCATCGAAACCGGCGGACCCGCACCCTACAGCGCACGCAACAAGCAGGACTTCGCCAACCAGCTGGACCGCATCCTCACCAGACTTCTGCGTCAGGCCGCAAGGCAAAAATGAATCGGGCACTGCTGCCGGCTGCCCGCTGCCATGGTCCCACCGCACCAGCAGATCAGCATGCTCGGGACACCCGCCGGTCAGAACGCCCGCCAAACAGACAGCTGCGTCATACCCACTGCCCCAAAAACGCCGGCACCAGATCAAATACCCGCAAGCTCCTTCCACAGAACCCATTCCGCTGGCAACGACAACAGTGTTCTGTTGAACAGCGGTACAATCCGCTAAGATCGAGGCCAATCTCCGCTGCCATGGCGA
>JALRDR010000439.1 GCA_023262145.1 Planctomycetaceae bacterium
GTCCTGATCACTGTCCAGTCTGATTACTGTCCAGTCTGATTACTGCTGGCATGACTGCTGGCCTGTGACGCCTAAGACCGCCGCACCAATCCACAGGCGGAGCGACAGCGATCAAGCACACCACGCCCGACCTCACTTGCCCTGGCAGCCCCCGCCCGGAGGATATCTTCCACGGTATCCGGATCACGTTCGAGCGCTTCGCGGCGTTCTCGAGCCACTGCGAAGTGTTCCATGGCCGCTTCGTACAGTGCCGCCTTCGCTTCGCCGTAGCCCATCCCGCCACTGCGATATCGAGCAGCCAGGTCCTGCTGCTGCTGTTCGTCTGCAAACAGTCGATAAAGTGCAAAAACAGCACACTGCTCCGGATCCTTGGGATCCTCCACCGGAGTTGAATCGGTTTTTACTCGATTCACTTTCTTTCTGAGTTTCTTCGGGGTCTCAAACAGCTCGATCGTATTGTCATAGCTCTTCGACATTTTTTCGCCGTCGATACCCGGTACTTTTGCAGAGGAGTCCAGTACGCTGGCGTTGGGAAGCTTGAGCGCTTCAACTCCGTAGATGCTGTTGAATCGAGTTGCGATATCGCGTGTCACCTCAATGTGCTGCACCTGATCCAGCCCCACAGGAACAACGTCACTGTCGTACAGCAGAATGTCAGCCGCCATGAGCACCGGGTAGGTAAACAGCCCGGCATCCGCCGCAATGCCCTTTGCCTTCTTGTCCTTGTAGGCGTGACATTTCTCCAGCAGGTGCATCTGCGTCAGAGTCATGAGCAGCCAGGTGAGTTCCGTCACTTCAGGAACATCAGACTGCCGGAACAGCACTGCTCTTTGCGGATCCAGCCCCAGTGCCAGCAGATCCAGCGCTGCATCACGGACGTAGCCGCTGAGCATCTGCGGATCGCGGACCGTCGTGAGCGCGTGGTAGTCGGCAATAAAGTAAAATGCCTGCTCGCTGTCCTGCAATGCAATGTACTGACTGATGGCGCCAAAATAGTTGCCCCAGTGGAACCGCCCTGTGGGCTGAATGCCTGACAATACTTTCATGGGCCACTCAATCGAATCGAACGGGAACAAAGAAGACGCCAGAGAAGGACAAGCGGGCTCACCTGGACCCGGCAGCAGGGCCACACCGAGCAGCGGACCGATCGGGAATCTGCAGCGTGCCGGTGACCGCCGACGGGCCGGTTCCTCCCAGTTGCCGGATAGCATCAGGAAGCTGCTGCACAATCTCAGCGGAAAGGCCCGGGCGATAGAAGTTGGCGGTGCCAATCTGCACCGCAGAAGCTCCTGCTACCAGAAACTCCATCACATCATCCAGACTTTCGATACCGCCAATACCAATGATCGGGACCTGCACTGCCTGCGCGACCTGCCAGACGATCCGCAATGCCAGTGGTTTGATCGCTGGCCCGCTGAGTCCACCGAGTACATTACCGAGGATCGGTCGCTGCCGCCTCCAGTCAATGGCCATTCCCTGAAACGTGTTGATCAGTGAGACAGCATCCGCACCTGCATCCGCCACTGCCTGCGCAATCGGGACGACACTGGTGACATTTGGCGTCAGCTTTGCAATGACCGGATGCTCACATTCGCTGCGAAAGGCGGTAACCGCCGCAGCCGCCATCTCCGGATTGGTACCGAAATCGACCCCTCCTGACACATTCGGACAGGAAATGTTCAGTTCCACACCACCAATTCCGGCATGCTGCTGCAGCACAGCAGCCATGCTGCGGAATTCATCCATCGTCTTGCCGGCGATATTCACAATGATCGCTGTATCCAGTGACAACAGCCACGGCAGTTTCTCAGCCACGAACTGGTCGAACCCGTCATTGTCCAGCCCGATGGAATTGAGCAGACCGCTGGCTGTTTCCACCGTCCTCGGTGGTGGATTTCCAGGGCGTGGCGCCTGAGTCACGGTCTTTGGAACAATTCCTCCCAGACTGCTCAGATCAACCAGCGATTCCATCTCGCGGGCATACCCAAACGTCCCTGATGCAACCAGGACGGGATTCTTCAGCTGCAGCCGGTTGAGACTGACACTCAGATCCATCGAATTTTCGCTTCCCGCATTCTGACAGGCAACATCATGATCGTGATCCCGTCGGCTTGTGGACCGCGGCGATCAACTGGCCCAAAGTCTATCACAAAGCAGGCAGATTTCAGCGAACCACAGTCCTGAACTGATTTTCCTGCTGTGTTTTCTCGACCATCGTCCCCGCAGCTGAGCGAGCAACACAACTCCCGCGCCATGGGCCAACATTTCATTGTTGTGACGGCAGCACAGACCGTATGCTTCTTGCAGCAGGTCCCCTTCACTGACTAGGATCCGAAGGTCGCCCCGCGCGAGTT
>JALRDR010000457.1 GCA_023262145.1 Planctomycetaceae bacterium
TCTGCTCTGAGTCAAACTCCGGACGCTGCAGATCCGTGAAGGTCGCATTCACCATCCGCACATTCATCAGCAGCCCTTCGCAGGGCGTACCCTGATTGACAGGCTGTCCGTTGAACAGCCACCGCATCCCGTCAATGCTGACGCGGGTTGCCGCGGCAGCAGAACTGAGACTGACAGTGCAGAACAGCTGCGCAAGGAGGACCGTCAGCAGCAGCGAACAGTAACGTCCGGGCAGGTAACGCAGCACAGATCTCATCGGACAGACTCCACAGGCAACGCAGAACGAATCCGACTGATGATCCCGTGGGATGTCCGTGTGAGCAAGTGACAGCCGACCTGCTCAGCCGGAGCATCGAACGTGATCACTTCCGCCCGTAACGCTGAGTTGCCCATACCTTGAAGGCACCCTGCGCCTTTGCACCTTCACCAGGGAAACCGCCATGCTGCACCATCCAGATCAGTACAAGATCGTGCGCCGGGCGAATCTCCATATTGGTCGCGTGAGCCCCCCCGTGTCCGAACCAGTCATCGCCCACAGCCAGTCCCAGTCCATAGCTGTTGGGAACGCTCTGCGGTGTCTGTCGTGTGGTCAGTTCACGGAAAGCGGCTGCACTGAGATATCGCCTGCCATTCAGTTCACCGCCGTTGAGCAGCATCTGGCAGAACAGAGCCGTGTCGTGGGCCGTTGAGAACAATCCGCCAGCCGGCATGGGATATCGCTTGCTGCGATCGTTCAGCGGATACTGCAGCTGTCCGAACGGAAACTCTTCCAGTCCATCCTTTGCTGCATTCGGCCGATAGGATTTCGCAAGGCGGGAAATCTGTTCCTCATTCGGCCAGAATGTGGTGTCCTTCATGCCCAGCGGATGAAACAGGCGTTCATCCATGAAATCCTCGTACTTCTGCCCGGTGACGACTTCGATGATGCGGGCGGCCGTATTGATGCCTGCATTGGAATACTGATAGTGCGTCCCCGGTTCCGTCTGTAGTGGCGTCGCCGCATAGCTTTTCACAGCGTCCGCCAGCGGGAGTGCATCCAGAGTTGGCTGTTCCACTTCTGAACGAAATGGCAGCCCACTGACATGGCACAGGACTTCCCGAACTGTAATCGGGTGTGCTGGTGTCTGCAGTACCGGTTCGCCGGCATCGTTCCTGCCGGCCATCAGCAGCTGACTACGAAATTCCGGCAGGTACTTCTGAACCGGATCGTCGAGCGCGATCTTTCCATCATCCACCAGCATCATCACGGCTGCCGCAGTAATTCCCTTGGACTGCGAAGCGATCCAGAACACAGAATCCGCTCGCATCGGGGCCTTCGCTGCAATGTCCGCGAAGCCCACAGTTTCCACGGTCAGAATCTTGTCGCGACCAGCAACCAGCGCCACCGCGCCGGCAAGTTCTTGTCGCTCGACAAATGGCTGCAGCACAGCCGCTGCTGTGTCGGGGGTCTGAGCCGGCACTGCCGCAGAGATTACAAAGAGGGCGACAATTGACAGCAGGAAGTCTTTTCCAGGCATCGGATCTGCTCGACTTGCATGAGACTATGTGGAGGAACACAGGACAGGGCTTCGAGCCTGCAGGAGCTGAATCCTGACGTCTGCTTCAGACACACCATTCGTGTATCGCTCGAATCAAATACGGCTTGGTCTGCGGTAAATCGTCTTGCGGCATCGATGAGGACATCGTTTATTTGCGCATCACC
>JALRDR010000579.1 GCA_023262145.1 Planctomycetaceae bacterium
TTCCGCGAGTGGAATTGGGTGGTTACTGGCGAGGCAACAGCGTTCATCAGGGCCCTGAAATCCCCTATGGAGGCTCCAGCAGAGCAGTCCGGCCCGGCGGAGGGGTGTGCAGTGCCTCAGTTGACCAGCGCCTCAGTTGGCCAGCGCGTCAGTGGCGGGTAAGAGCAGTGACTCTGTTTTTGTACCGACTGACGTAAGCAGTGATTCGGGACCGAGTGCGCCGATGACTGTAGAGCTGTAGCGAAACGTACGAGAGAGCATACGGCCGTTGGCGAGGTGCAGCTGAAACTCCCCTGAGGGTGTGGCCTGGATCAGCTGAGAGCGAATTGTGGGCGAACGAAGTGGTGATTTTACAGAGGAACGAAAACTGATTCGCGCGATTCCTTCGGACACTGATTCGAGTCGGAATGTTCGTAGAATTGTGATTTGCAGCGTCAGATCGCGGCTTCCACGTACTGGAACAGTGAACTCTTCCTTCCACGATTCACCGAGGCCGACCTGCTGTTCCGGCAGCGGCATCAGAAAAGATCCCGCTGATCTTGATTCTGAGGAGTTGCTGTCGTTGGTCGTGGTTCCGGCGGAGCTGGTTTCCTCATTGGTGTCATGGGAAAGGGAAACGCCAAGGACTGAGATGTCATAGACCGGGGCGGCGCCCTGCAGGCTGTGTGCGACGGCTCGATAGATCTGCGGCACTTCGGCAGGATCCATTGCGGAACGAAAATCCACGGGTTCTTCGTCGTCGATCTGCTTCTGCATCCAGACATCTTCGAATTGCATGGCCAGTCTGGCAGATCCATCAGGATTGACCTGCTGGATGGTGTAGCACCGTACCTGTCGGCTGCGCGAGGCATCAATGCGCTGTTGTTCACCGACCTCTGCTCGGAGGGTCATTGATTCCTCGCTCCGATAACGCAGTTTTGTTTCTGGTTCAAACAGATAACGCAGTAGCCATTTCCGGGAGGATTCCTGTTCGGTTGCTGTTTCTGCAGCAGGCAGTTGCGCAGAATTCTGCTGTGGGTTTTCTGACTGAGCAGGTGCGGGGATACCGGGCAGCACAGTCAACAACAAAAAGAAGGTTACTCGATTGAGCATTACGAAAGGTCCCACTGAATTGATTCGCAGTGTTCAGCAGCAGCAACAGTTCTGCAGCGGTCAGGACCATAGCAAAAACCGGCAAAAAGCCGCGAGATGAATCTGAGACAGTGAAATACGGTGAGAGAGATTCGCAGCAGGCGACGGCTGAGCACCATCAAAGCAGCGAATATCCGCTGATCAGGCCGCTCGTGAGAATTCCGGCTGCCAGCTGACTGAGGAGCAGCGTTCTGCCCGCGGTGCGGGCAAGTGACGGGGTGCTGGGTGAGTTGCCGACGGGAGCTGCCAGAATCAGCATCCACCATGGCGTCAGAAAGATCCACAGACGGGCCGCTTCTCCCATGTTCTTTCCGGAGCAGTGCAGAAGCAGCCATGTGGCGGTCAGGGAGAGTGACAGAAGAGCCTGATACAGGCGTCCAAAGTGCACAGGCTCGCCACTGCGAACGTATTGCAGGACGAATCTGAACTGGCGGTACAGCGCGATCGGCACGATCAGCATGACGGCGAACCCGGTCGCCACGCCAAGTTCAATGGGATTGACGAAGAACCACTTGATCCAGGTGCGGCTGTACTGCTGATAAAAATCCGCGTGGTTGACAAGATTCTGTTGCCAGATGGCTGCGAACGAACAACCGCACAGGCGGGAGCTGATCACAAGGGTTGTCAGAAAGCTGAGCAGAGTTGTCCCGCCGGATGTTGCGATTGCAGCCAGCGTCAGGACTGACGCATCAGGTTCTGCACTGCTGCTGTGGCGACGCCGGAGCAGTAGTAATGCCAGGGTATAGGCAGCGATGGCTACCAGCACCGGCAGATGAGCCAGGCTGACCAGCAGGCCGCAAAAAACGGCCAGTCCTGCGACTGCAGCCCAGCAGAGTCGAGTGGCGAGTCGTGTGGCGTGCAGAGTGCGGAGCATCAGCAGCAGGATCAACGCACTGGTTGTCGCATAGACAGTGTCCGACCTGGGCTGGAAAACGGCAATCGCCGGAATTGTGGTGCTGAGCACCGCGGACTGCCAGGCATTTCCGGCGTTTCCGAACTGGCGAGCGATTGAATATGTGACCGCCGGCAGGCAGCTGGTCAGCAACAAGGAGAGGACTGACAGGGTGGCGAGGGCTGAAAACTGTGTGGGAGTCAGTCTGGGAGCTATCCGCGCCTGCCATTCGAGATCGCGAAAGATCAGAGCTGAACCGGGAGGGATCAGCGTCTGCAGCATGCTGCAAAAGCCTGGAAAGGCCTCTGCCAGATCGAGGGCGGCCCGATTCAGCAGCAGCAGTCCGGGGGGGTGTGTTCCCTGATGCAGCACATCGCCTTCCAGCATCGTTGCTTCATAACTTCGCAGGATTTCGGATGTCGTGCGACGGTCCTCCACCGCATTCAGGAAATACCCCGTCATGGAGCGGTCATAGAGTACCCAGAGCGGTCGCAGTTCCCGGTGCGGTGTCCCTGTGGTGCGGAGCACGCTTGTCAGCCAGCCTGCCATGCCGATGCAGAGCAGGATCAGGCAGACCAGTCGACGACCACTGCCGAATCGGTGAATCCTGCGGGCAATCCATTCCGAACCCCCTGCCAGAATGGCTCCGACGGTCAGTGCCGGCACCAGCCGATCCAGTAATTCCGCGATATCCGCCGGGAAACTCAGGCGAGTCCATGTCCATTCTGCGGGAACGCCCAGCGGAAGTTCAGATGGCAGAGTAATGGCAGCCGTCAGGACCAATGCAGTCAGGCAGAGCAGTCTGATCAGGAGCGTCGCGGGATCCTGCCGCTCCGAAGATTGCTGAGTGTTGATCCGATCAGACATAATATGCGAGTTATAAGAATCAGGAGTCAGAGCGATCAGGAGGAGTTGTCCGTGCCGGCCGCCGCCGGCTGCGATTTCAGCCACCAGCAGCGACCAGCCGCCCGAGGCAGCAATCGGCGATGGCGGTGATGGCGGCAGAAACGGGCAGTCCAGGATTGGTCCGGAGGGGCCAGTGAATCCAGTTTCATTGGATTCATTACGAGTGTCTGTGAGTGTTGAGCTGTAGCGCCTGAAGAGCCGGGGTCTGCGAAAGCTGTCCCGCGGAACCGGTTCTGCGGAACAGCAATCTGCTGCAGTGGGAAGCATTCCTGAATCCCGCCACCAGAAGTGTATCGACCGAAGTCAATTATCGGAACAGGCCTGAGGATGAGCAGTAAGTTTCCGGTCGAGTACTTTGAGGTCCGATTTGAAGTTCCTGAGCGCGACCTGCATCTGGGCTGGCCGGCAGAGTTTGTGATTCTGACGGCGTATGCAACAACCGGGCAGACATGGTTGCCGGAGCAGAATGCTGCGGCGGACGGCGATCTGGCCGCATGGTGCGACGCCAGCGGACTCCGGCGACGGCGGATCACCGGTTATTCGATTTCAACAGGCCATGCCGAACCAGGCTGGGCAGTGGAGCTGGACTTTTCGACCGCCTGTCGCCTTGGTGTTCATTTTCGCCAGCATGCCTGTTATCTCGTGCAGGCTGATCAGCTTTGGGTAATTGCGTGCGCGGACCCTGCAAAGCGGAGCTACGTTGGCTCATTTCGAGCATTTCTGCGGCAACGCCGACAGCGCAGGCCGGCCGACGGTGCAGTGGAGTAGCCCTGCGGTAGCGTCAGGGCTGAGTAAATCGTGGTGGGCGTTTTTCGGCGAATGCCCGCAGCCCTTCCTGAGCGTCGTCCTGCTGCAGGCAGCGGATGTACGCTTCGGTATCGGCGCGATGTGCCACTTTGGGCTGTGTACCTTCGTCGAGGTGGATGAGCCGCTTTGTTTCGCGAAGCGCACCGGCGGGCATCGCCAGCATTCTGCGGGCGATCTGCAGTCCACGTTCCCCGAGCCGTGCGGCCGAGGTGACTTCGCTGACGAGTCCCCATTCCAGAGCCGTTGTCGCAGCAACGGGCTGTCCCATCAGACACATTTCAAGTGCGCGTGATTTTCCGACAAGCGCCGTCAGCTGAGCCAGTCCATATCCCGGGGGCCAGCCGAGGCAGATTTCCGGCATAGCGAGGCGGGAGTTGTGTGCAGCGATGCGCAGGTCTGCAGCACATGCCGCGACGCAGCCTGCACCGAATGCGTCACCGTTCAGCAAAGCGATCACTGGTTGCGGAAGTCGTTCAAAGGCTAGATAGACGGCAGCCTGACGAAGACTGAGCTGGCGAGCCGTTTCGTAATCCAGCGAGGGCAGTTCAATGACGTCATCACCGGCACAGAATGCATCGCCGGCACCGGTCAGCAGGACAATGCGGATCTGCTGTGGGTGTCCGGCAAGGAATGCAACCAGTTGTTCCAGTTCTTCTGTCATACGGACATTGACGGCGTTCAGGCTGGCGGGGCGGTTGAGACTTACCGTTGCAATCTGTTCCGAGAGTTCAACTTTGAGGGTCTGAAAGTGGGGAAGCTGAGCGGCACCGGGATGCAGGTTCTGCTGATGCGGCTCCGCTGAAATGGCAGCGAGGTTATCGATGAGTTTCTGCAGGGATACCACGGCGCGAGTGTGTGTGCCCTGCCCCAGCAAGCGTGCTCCGCACCAGCACTCCACGGCAAAGTGAACTCGTCTGCCGTCGATGGCGGTGACGACAGCGGCTCCACGCACTTCTGCACCCAGACCGGCACCGGCAAGGTGCTGAATACTGACATCAACCCCGACAGATTCCTCGCCGTCGTCCAGCCAGGGTCGCAGCGCTTCGCGGGCGGCCCGTTCCATAAGCAGAATCATGTTAGGGGTGGAGAAAACGGTTGCGCGAGCATCTCCGCCGAGCGTGATGACACGTTCTGCGTCAACGATCCAGTGGAGTTCACCGCGATATCCAGCGTGAATTCCGTTCTTCATGTTGCGGCATCCTGATGGAGTGGGAGCAATTCTGAGGAGTAAGACGGTTGTGTGATATTCCGGCGGGCGAAGTTCGGCATTTGAAAAGTCTAGATCAGGAACATCAGCGATGGGCGGTTTTCCTCAGATTGGACTGTACCGTATCCCGTTGCCTTCCGGCCGTGAGTCAGTTCCCCCAGCACTGAAAATGCGAATACGGCAGGCACGCCACACTGGAAGTCACCTGTACTGGCGTCATGATTCATCACAGAGCCCTGCGAGCCGTTGATTACGTCAGCCAAACGGGCCGTCATCCTTGCAGCGGCGACGGCAGCGAAGCTTTTCCGTTGCAGAATACCTGAATCTGTATCGGAACAGTCGGGGCTTGCGGACAACAGTTGATTCTTTGACCAAGGAGCAGATGGAAATGCGTGGCCCCGGAAGTCCGGCCAGTTTCCTGTTTCGACTCATCATCCCGCTGACAGCGTTGTTTGTGATTACGATTCTGGCATTGATCGCAACCTTGTTTGGTGATGAGCGAGCGCCGTTTCCACGTCTGATCAATGAGTATGGCAACATTGCGCTGACCCTGGAGTTTCTGGCGATCGTCGTGGTCACCGGACTGGCCATTGGTCAGGATCAGCGACGAATTCGGGACGCAGTTGATCAGGAGCCGGCAACTGGCCCAGTGGATCCTGTCACAGCGGCAGCAGCAGGGGAGTCTGCGACAGATTTCGACGTCCGCGAGATGCCCGGGTAATCCGGTGATCCTGCCGACGGTTGACGTCGGCGGTGAATCAGACACGATATCACCCCGATCTGTGCTCTTCGCGGGGCATTTGCCCGGGGCGACCGCTGGAGGCAAGGTCCGGGATCCGTGATGCAGACGGGCCTTGCCCCGGAATAAGTACTGTGCAGACGCAGAATGCGTGCTGGACAACCGCGGAGGCGAACGAATCGGATGTCTGCAGGCGATGTGCTGCGGGCACTCAAACGGCACGATAGACAGCGACGACAGGGGTGGTCGCAAGGTCATGATTCAGAAGGGAATGCAGGATGTTTGATTTGAAGCGAATTCAGGACTCCTTGAAGGAATTCGGAATCGACGGCTGGCTGCTCTACGATTTTCGCAGATCCAACATTCTTGCGCATCGAATCCTCGGCGTGCCGGAGAGTTTTCACGCATCGCGGCGGTTTCTTTATTTCATTCCTGCGGCGGGCGAGCCACGAAAGCTGGTGCACCGAATTGAGACGGAGGCACTGGATCATCTGCCGGGGCATCAGAGCGTATATCTGCGGTGGCAGGAACTGGAGGCCGGGATCCAGTCGATGGTTTCCGGTTGCCGGCAGGTGGCGATGGAGTATTCCCCGCGGAACGGTAATCCGTATATTTCTCGAGTCGATGCCGGGACGGTCGAGCTGGTACGTTCGTTTGGTTGTGAAGTGGTTTCCTCCGGGGACCTGATTACGATCTTTGAATCGGTGTTGACTGAAGATCAGTACCGATCTCATATGGCTGCGTCAGAGATCACTAATGCTGCATTTGACCGCGTCTGGAAGTTCATTGCAGACGGCGTTCGCGAGCGCGGACAGGTTACTGAATCTGAGGTGTGCGACGAGATTCTGCGGCATTTCGAAGAGAATAATGCCACGACATACAGCCCGCCGATCGTCGGGGTGAACGGCAATGGCGGCAATCCGCATTACGCAACCGGGACTGGTGACCAGACTGCCATTCGTGAGGGCGATTTTGTTCTGGTTGATCTCTGGGCCCGGCTGAGGTCTTCCGGATCCTGCTACAGCGATCTGACGCGAACAGGATATGTGGGAACAGAAGTGCCACAGCGATATACAGACGTGTTCAACGTGGTCGCAGCGGGTCGTGATGCCGGGATCGCCTGTGTTCGTGACGGGCTGGCGGCCGGCAGGGCTGTCACCGGTGCCGACGTGGACGACGCTGTCCGCGGAGCGATTGAGTCTGCCGGATACGGTGACTCATTCTTTCACCGCACCGGCCATAATATGGCCCAGGAAGTTCATGGGAACGGGACGCACATGGATAATCTGGAGACCTGTGACCTGCGACGAATTCTGCCTGGTACCCTGTTCACGATTGAACCGGGGATTTATCTGCCTGAGTTCGGGGTCCGCAGCGAAGTTGATGTGTACATTCATCCGGACGGCCGCGTGGAAGTCACCGGTGGTGAACTGCAGACTGAAGTGGTAGCGATTCTCAGCCGATAGTCGGTACCGCTGAAGTTGAAGTTATTGTCATTCCGGCTCCGCTGTCGCTGACAGTCAACTGATGGCGGGGCGTTTTTTCTGTTTTGCTGACGAGAACCATGTTTCAGATCAATCACAATTATCAGAAGTTACAGGCGGGCTATCTGTTCCCCGAAATTGCTCGCCGAGTCAATGCATTTTCGGAAGCCAATCCGGATGCGGCCATCATCCGGCTGGGTATTGGTGACGTCACGGAACCGCTGACACCTGCTGTTCTGCAGGCCATGCATGCAGCCGTCGACGAGATGGCTCAGCGCGGTACATTCAAGGGCTACGGGCCTGAGCAGGGTTATGGGTTTCTTCGCGAAGCGATCGCCGAGCACGACTTTCGGGCTCGCGGTGTGCAGATTGCTGCTGATGAGATCTTTGTGTCAGACGGATCGAAGTGTGACACGGGGAACATTCTGGATATCTTTGGTAAAGAAAATCGGATTGCGATCACTGATCCTGTGTACCCGGTGTATGTGGACACAAACGTAATGGCTGGCAACACCGGACCGGCAGACCAGTCGGGGCGTTATGCCGGTCTGATTTATCTGGAAGCCAACGAACAGAACGGTTTTGTTCCGGATCTGCCGACAGAAAAAGCAGACATCATTTATCTGTGTTACCCCAACAATCCGACCGGGACAGTTGCTTCTCGTGAAGTTCTGCAGAAGTGGGTCGACTATGCTCGCGAAAACGACTCACTGATCCTGTTTGATGCTGCCTACGAGGCGTTTATTTCTGATCCGGAGATTCCCCACAGTATTTTTGAAATTGATGGGGCTCGTGAGGTTGCGATCGAGTTTCGCAGCTTCAGCAAGAGTGTCGGGTTTACCGGAATTCGCTGTGCGTTCACGGTCGTCCCGAAGGAACTGCAGGGAGCGACTGCGGATGGGAAAAAGGTCTCGGTGCACCAGTTGTGGAATCGCAGACAGTCGACAAAGTTCAATGGAGCGTCCTATGTGGTTCAGAAAGGCGCGGCTGCCGCATATTCAGAGCAGGGGCGAGCTGAGATTTCCGAACGAATCGCGTTCTATATGAACAATGCAAGGCTGCTGTGTGAAGGGCTGTCTCGCGTGGGCATTCATGTCTTTGGCGGTGAAAACGCCCCCTACGTCTGGCTCAGAACACCAGCCGGAACAACCAGCTGGGACTTCTTCGATCGACTGCTTACTGCAGCGCATGTTGTGGGGACACCGGGAAGCGGATTTGGTGCTGCCGGCGAGGGGTATTTCCGGCTGAGTGCGTTCAACAGTCTGGCCAATGTGGAAGAAGCACTGCGACGCATTGAGGCAGTGCTTTGACGATTCGTACGGTTGCAGCGGGTACAAAAAAAGCCTGCCGGGATTCCCGGCAGGCTTTTTTCTCCTGTTTGATGCGTCCCCTCGCGGTACTTTACCTGCCGCTGTGGCGGATCTTCGAGAGTAACAGGGATGCTGGGTACGTGATGCACCTCAACACACTCGGTTTCGGGATGCTTCGGCGTGGAACTTCAGTCAATTTCGAGCTGATTGTTGAGGAACTTCCGGCAGGGGGCGAATTGATTCGGGGATCGGCTGAATCTCACCCGCCACAGCAGCAACGTGTGATTCCTGCCGGTTGAGCTCTGCCGGGGGTTGTTTGCAGATGGCCGAGGGATTCGCAGCAGGGGTACGGGAACAGGGGCAGCGTGGCTGGTAATGATATCCGCCGTGTCGGCGGGTGAGAATCAGGTGAAGAATTGATGAGCCAGATCTGCCGGGCTGTGATCACGGGAACTGGTGATGTGGAATTCTGATATGAAACCGGCCAGGGAAGCTGGGTTTTGGTGTGCTGGTCAGCGGTGATTGAGCGGTGCTTTCCATTTTCCACGAGGACAAGAGAAATGGTGCGGGTGTTGACGCGACTGGTCGGGCGGTCCCTGATGCCAATTGTGATTCTATGTCTGCACGGATCCCTGGCAGCGCAGGAAACCGGTGCTGCAGTTGATGTGCAGATGGCCGATCCCTTGCAGGTTCTGCAGCAGCAGGCCATCACTGACGGGGAATCGCCGCTGGCATGGTGGGGGACCGATCCCGGGGTTTATGTCGGCTGGAGCAACCATTCGAATCGTATGATCCCCGTCTATACGTTTGGAACGGGAAACGCGCCTGCCGGAACTGGATTGAATCTGCAGGACTACATCGACAGTAACAGTGCTTACAGGTCAGCAGAGAACCTGCGAACAATTTATGGTTATGTTCCGGAAGCCACTGTTGACAGCGATGCGACGTGGATGGATCAGACCAACATCGAGGATCTGCAGACTGCAGCAGCGCTGGCCGGACGCAAGTACGTGTTTCTGGTTGTGTTTGACGGGATGGACTGGCAGACAACGCACGCAGCGGCCATCTGGAATCGAGGTGAAATCGGTTACACTTCCGGCCGCGGAAACGGGACCCATTTTCAGCAGTACACGGCTGGTGGAACATCTCAGTTTGGTTACATGGTGACCAGTCCGCACAACACGGGGACGACAGTGTCTGCCGATCTGCAGAGTGTGCAGAATCCTGGGGGGACATTGCGTGGGGGGTATGATTCCCGGCTGGCTGGTCGCACGCCATGGGACGTTCCCGTTGACATGGGTTATCTCATCAGCAAACCCCAGGAGGGAAACACAAATCACGCCTATACGGATTCTGCTTCATCTGCCACCAGCATGACTGCGGGGATCAAGACCTATAATGCAGCGAGCA